>CALICC010000177.1 GCA_938049325.1 uncultured Ilumatobacter sp.
CGAGATCATCGGGCCGCTTTCGTCGCTGATCTCCGACGTCGAAGTGTGGCGCAACCCGAAGAGTCGGGTGTCGGGATACAAGGCGAGCATCAAAGAGTTCGCCGGTATCAACAAGCACCATTACTGGATCATCGCCACCACTCGCTGACGGCGCAGTCGCTGTGCGCGTCGCTCGCGACGCCGTCGACGGACGGGATGTTCGAAGATCTACTCGCCGCGTTCGTTCGGGCGATCGGTGATCGGGAAGGGTTGGAGGATGATCGAGCGAACGGTGTCGGCAAACGGCTTCGACTTTCACGTGACCGAAGCGGGGTCGGGGGATCGTCTCGCACTGTGTCTCCACGGTTTTCCGGAATTGGGCCACAGCTGGCGTCACCAGTTGCCGGTGCTCGCCGACCTCGGGTATCGGGCATGGGCCCCGGACTTGCGCGGCTACGGCAAGACGCGGCCGCGACCGACGCGACGGCGCGACTATCGGATTCCGTTGTTGCTCGAAGATGTCGCGGCGCTGATCGACGCGGCCGAACCGTCGGAGACCGTGTTGATCGCGCATGACTGGGGTGGTGCGCTCGCCTGGTATTTCGCGATCCAACGGATCCGCCCACTCGAGAAACTCGTGGTGATGAACATTCCGCATCCCACTCGGTTTCAACAGGAGCTACGCAGGTTCCGGCAGATGCGTAAGTCGTGGTACGTGCTGTTCTTCCAGTTGCCGTGGTTGCCCGAGAAGGCGCTCGGTCGCAACGGTGCGGAGGCGGTTGGCAAGGCGTTCACAGAGAGCGCCGTACATCCTGAGCAATTCGACGACGAAACGATTGACGTCTACCGGGGCGCCGCCAGCGAGCCGGGTGCCCTGCGGGGCATGATCAATTGGTACCGGGCCTCGATCCTGAGCGGCAAGGAGTTTCGCGAGCGCGAGGTGCCGGTGCTGGAAACACCGACGTTGCTGGTGTGGGGTGAGCAAGACATCGCGCTCGGCAAGGAACTGTCGGAGGGCACCGACGAGTTCGTATCGGACCTCACCGTTCGTTACTTGCCCGAAGCGAGCCACTGGGTGCAGCAGGACGAACCCGATGCCGTGAACGCGATGCTGCAAGCGTTCCTGCGCGGTGAGCCCGTACCTGAGCGTTCTGATCTTCCCTGAGGCTCGCGTCAGGCGAGGTCGAGAGCTCGACGCAGGCCGCTATCGACCGTTGCCATTGTTGCCACGTCGAGGGCGCCAACGCGGTCGTCCAGGCGGCGCTTGTCGAGTGTGATGATCGCGCTCACATTGGCCACCGACAGCTTCGTCAGGCCCGACACGTCCGGCGACAGCAGCACGTTGCCGGGGGCATCGGCGAGACGCTCGTTGCTGGTGACCGCAACGACGGTGACGGTGCTGATTGCGCTGTGGTTGTAGGCGTCGGCTGAGATGACGAGGACGGGTCGGCGCTTGCCTGGTGCCGAGCTGGTTGGGTCCTCGAGTGAAGCCCAGTGAATTTCACCGCGGCCGATCACCACGAGTCCTCGCTGAGGAAACGCGCTTGTTCGAGCTCGACCAGTGGATCGATGGTGACAGCGGCGTCGGCGTAGATGGCGTCGAGTCGAGCGGTGATGTTCTGGTCGTCCTCGTCGGCGAGCAGTCGGCGGAGCGCATCTGCGTACAGCTCGGATCGAGACACCCGTCGACGCTTCGCGAGGCGGTCGGCAGCTTCGAAAATCGAGTCGGGGATCGACACGGCGGTTTTCATGGGGCCTGAGTATAACTCGGTCATACTTTCCTCTCTGGATCGTGGAAGAGGAGGAAGCCGGTGCGGGCGACCATACGGCTGGGGTGCGTCAGTCGTTGGCGGCAGCGAGTTGCCGACGGACCGTGTGTTCGTGGCGTGGATAGCGTCCGGAGCATGAGTGAGGTCGAGCTGATGCCGGTTGATGCTCGAGTTCGAACGCAGTGGCGCGTCGAGTGGTTGCTCTTCGCCGTACCCGTGACGGTCGCGGTGGCCGCGGTGTTGATCGTCACGCCGGTGCCGCTGGCGATCGCGCTTGCGTGCTCGGTGGGGTGGGCGCTGCTGCTGATCGGCGGTGGCCTCTGGTACGTGAGCCTGCAGTTTCGCCACTGGCGCTACGGCTTGGGCGACGACGTTCTGGTGCTGCAGTCCGGTGTGTGGACAAGGCGTCTGTCGATGACGCCGTACTACCGCGTGCAGAACGTCGACGTCACCGCCGGGCCGTTCGAGCGTCGGCTCGGCCTGAAGCGGCTGACGATCTCGACCGCATCGGCCGCCACCGACGCGACGATTCCTGGTCTCGACGGTGACGACGCCGATGAGTTGCGCGAGCGGATCTTGGAGCGAGCCGGGCGTGATGCAGCCGTTTGACGGATCGATGCCGCCGCCCGAAGTGGCGCCCGGGTCAGCGACGTCGGTCCCGGGTGTTCACGAGGGATGGCGTCGACGGCACCCGATCTCGCCGGTGATCAACTCGATCGACATCGCGTACCGCTCGATCCGACAGCTGTGGCCCGGGTTGATCGTGCTGGTGTCGTTCGGCGTTCGGATCTTTGCGCTCGTCGCTGCCGCGGTCGCGATCTTGCTGCTCGCGTGGACCGTGATCGCTCACCTTCGATTCCAATATCGGCTGTCGGCAACCGAGCTCGAAGTGCGCTCAGGCGTGCTGACACACAACGTGCGCTCGCTGCCCGTGGATCGTGTGCAACAGGTCGGCATGAACCAGAAGTTGCGGCATCAGGTGTTCGGGGTGGTGAGTGTCGACGTGCAGTCGGCCGGCGGTGCCGGTTCGCCCGAGATCGAACTGAGTGTGTTGACGGTGCCAGAAGGGGAACGGATTCGTTCCGCCTTGAACGCCGCTCGACAGCGCGCCGCGACGCTCGACGACACGCTGGTCCCAGGAAGCCCGTTGCCGCCCCCGGTCGTCGAGGTCGCTCCGGTGCTGCTGTTCCAGCAGCCGACTCGGGCGCTGTTCAAGTGGTCGCTCGCCAACAGTCCGCTGCTGATGTTCGTGGTGGTGGCACCGCTGTTCACGACCGCGGGAGGATTCGTTCGCGAGCGGGTCGGCGATCGGTTTCCGACGGGTGCGGTCGGGGTGTCGATCGCGGTTGCGCTGCTCGCGTTGATCGCGCTCGTCGCAGCGACGGCGGTCAACATGGTTCGCTATCACGACCTGTGTCTCACGCAGCAAGGCGACGAGCTGCGGTTGCGTTACGGATTGCTCACGCAGCAGCAAACCGACGTGCCGCGAGAGCGCATCCAAGTGGTGACCGAGACCATCACGGTCCCGGGCCGCGTGGCAGGGGTGGTCGGCGTGACCGGACACAACGCGTCGGGCTCGACCGGTACCGACACCACGTACCTTCCCGCCGTTCCGTCTGCCGATCGGGTGCGGGTGACCGAGTTGCTGGCGCCGGGGTTGGCTCTGCACGCGTCGCTTCGACCACATCCTCGCGC
>CALICC010000178.1 GCA_938049325.1 uncultured Ilumatobacter sp.
GCCGGATTCTTTGCAGCATGCGCGGGCGCGATGCTCACGCACCATCAGCAAGCGTTCGTGGTCGACAGTGCTGGCTTCAACCTGCTCGTCTTCTCAGCGGCGGTCATCGGCGGTGTCGGTGGACCGCTCGGTGCATTCCTCGGATCGCTGTACTTCAACGGCAGCTTCTTCTGGCTCCGTGGATCGTGGCGGCTGTTCGCGAGCGGAATCGGCGTGCTCCTCGTCCTCCTCGTGGCGCCGGGTGGCCTGACCGGACTCTGGTACGACCTGCGCGACCTCACGCTGCGCTGGATCGGCAAGCGGCGAGGCATCGTCGAAGGCGACCGCTCCGAAGATCTGCTCGAAGACGACCAAGCCGACGCCGACGCCGACACCCCCGAACCGGGACCCGAAGCACCTGAGCGCGAGGAGGTGGGTGTCACGTGACCAACACGCTGACCCCGGAGTCGGCAGCCACGCCGAGCAGCGGTCGCGGGCCGAAGTGGCTGCGCTCGATCGTCGGTGACGGGCCGCTGTACGCGCTCCTGATCTTGTTCGGCCTGAACGCCGTCGACGAACTCGACCGCACCGCCTTCGCCATCCTTGCGCCGGAGATTCGCGACGAGTTCGAGCTCGGTTTCACCGGGCTGCTCGCGCTGATCGCCGTCGTGCTCGCCTTCGCGCTCGCCCTCCAGGTTCCGATCGCCGGCATGGCCGATCGCTACCCCCGTGTGCGCATCGCGCTGGCCGGAGCGTCGATGTGGGCGGTGTTCTCGTTCATGACCGGCCTCGCGGGTGGGATCGTGATGCTCGGCATCGCTCGGTCCGGCTCCGCCATCGGCAAGGCCGTCAACGACCCGACGCACAACTCGCTCATCGCCGACTGGTACTCGCCCAACAACCGGCCGAAGGTCTACAGCTTCCACCGCGCCGCTAACGCCGTGGGTGCCATTCTCGGGCCGATCATCGCGGGCTTGCTCGCGTTCCAGTTCGGATGGCGCGCACCGTTCTTGGTGTTCGCGGTGCCGACCATGATCTTCGTGTTCCTCGGCCTGCGCCTCCGCGAGCCCGTGCGTGGTGGCCAGGAACGGCGCATCGCCGGTGGCGACGCCGAAGCCATCGCCACCGAGGAAGCGCCACCGTCGTACGCCGAAGCGTGGCGGATGTGCTGGAAGATCGAGAGCCTGCGCCGCATCTTCGTCGCGATGCCGTTCCTCGCCGTGTCGCTCATTGGTTTCGGCACACTCGCCGCACTGCTCTACGAAGAGGCGTACAACCTCGACGAACGAGCTCGCGGCATCGTCGCCGCAACATCGGAGCCGGGCCAGCTCATCGGGCTCGTGATCGGCGCCCGCATCGCCACGAAGCTCGTCGTCCGCGACCCGAGCCTGATCCTCAAGTTCCTCGCCGTCGTGTCGGCAATCACGTCGGGGCTGTCGTTGGTGTTCGCCGTCGTGCCCAACCTCGGCGTGGCGATCGTGGCCAACTTCATCATCGCCCTCTGCTTGGCAATCGTCGGTCCGGGCATCCTCGCGTCACTCTCGCTCGCCATCCCGCCTCGCGCTCGGTCGATGGGTTTTTCGATGGCCTCGCTGTGGATCCTGCCCGGGCTCCTGATGTTGCCGTTCATCGGCTGGATCGCCGACTCGTGGGGCATTCGCACGGGTATGGCGATGATGGTTCCGGTCTTCCTCATCGGTGGCCTCGTCATCGCGAGTGGCGGCAACGTCATCAAGAACGACATCGCGCAAGTTCGCCAAACCGCGCTGGCTCGCGCCGAGGTGATGAACCAGCGCAGCCGCGGCGAGGTCAAGCTCCTGCTGTGCCGCGGCATCAACGTCGGCTACTCCGGCGTCCGGGTGCTCCACGACGTCGACTTCGAGATCGACGAGGGCGACGTCGTGGCGCTGCTCGGCACGAACGGCGCCGGCAAATCGACGCTGCTGAAGGCGATCTCTGGAGTTGCCGAGGCCGACCAAGGCGCGATCATCTTCGACGGTCGCGACATCACGCACGCCCCACCGAACGAGATCGCGAAACACGGCATCGTGCAGATTCCGGGCGGGGCCGGCGTGTTTCCAGGACTCACCGTGCAGGAGAACCTCGACGCGGCGGGCTGGCTCAACCGAGGCGATCAGGCCGCGCTCGACGACGGCATGGCGACCGTGCTGAGCACGTTCCCCGCACTCGCCAGCCGCCTCGACGAACCGGCAGCAAATCTCTCGGGCGGTCAGCAACAGATGCTCGCGTTGGGGATGAGCTTCCTCGTCACGCCGCGGCTGCTCATGATCGACGAGTTATCGCTCGGGTTGGCACCGGTGATCGTCGAGCAGCTGCTCACGATGGTCCGCCAGATCGCGGCGACCGGCGTCACCGTGATCCTCGTCGAGCAGTCGGTCAACGTCGCCATGGAGCTCGCCGACACCGCGTACTTCATGGAACGCGGCCGCATTCGATTCCACGGCCCGACCGCCGAGCTCGCCGAGCGCAGTGACCTCCTGCGGTCGGTGTTCCTGGGCGACACCTCCGCCCCTGCCGACACGACCGATGCCGACCGCGACGATCCATCGCCGATCCCCGACGATGCACCGATCGCACTCAGCGTCGCCGGGTTCTCGCGCAGCTTCGGCGGAGTCAGCGCGGTGCGTGACGTCACCTTCGAGGTCGCCGAACGCGAGATCGTCGGATTCATCGGCCCCAACGGTGCTGGCAAAACCACGCTCTTCGACCTGATCGGCGGCACGACGCCCACCGACGGCGGACGCCTGATGCTCGCCGGTGCCGATGTCACGTCGATCAGCGCGAGTGGGCGCGCACGTCGCGGGCTCGGCAGGTCGTTCCAAGACGCCCGACTGTTCCCGTCGCTCACCGTCGAAGAAGCGATCTCGGTCGCGCTCGAGCGGTGGATCTCGTCACGCGATCCGATCTCCGCCGCGCTGCACCTCCCCAACACGTTCGACAGCGAGGCCGACGTTCGGCGCCGCGTCGATGAGCTGATCGAGCTGATGAACCTCGGCGTGCATCGCAAGAAGACCATCTCGGCGCTGTCGACCGGCAGTCGCCGCATCGTCGACCTCGCCTGCGTTGTTGCGCACCGCCCAACCGTGGTCCTGCTCGACGAACCGTCGAGCGGCATCGCACAACGCGAGGTTGAAGCCCTGGCCCCGGTCATCGAGCGGATGCGGACCGAGATGGGCTCCGCGTTGCTCGTGATCGAACACGACATGAACCTGCTCTCGTCGATCGCCGACCGCGTGATCGCACTCGATCAGGGCGCGGTCATCACCGAAGGCCGGCCAGCAGAGGTGCTCAACCATCCCGCGGTTGTTGCGTCGTACCTCGGCACCGACCCGACCGCCATCGAACGCTCGAACACGAACAACTCAACCCTCACGACCACCCGAACCACGACCAACTGAATCACCAGGAGGCACATCATGCAGCCAGCATCTGCTGAAGGATCGAACACCGACACGGGCCGCGCGCTGAAGCGGTACGGACCGATCGCACTGATCGCGGTGGTCGCCCTCGTGGTCGTCGGTCTCGTCGTCGTGGGCGGCGGCGGTGACGACGATGACGTCGCCACAACCGAAGCGCCTCCTGGCAGCGAGGCGTCGGGCGACTCCGAAACAACCGACGCGCCTGACCCGACCACGGGCGACGATGAACCGACGCAGACCGAGTCGGGCGACCCCGACGACGCCGGCGATCCGGATGCCGGCGATATGCCGGACAGTCCGTTCCCCGAGGGTGTCATGACCTACAACGTCGCCCAAGAGCTCGGACTCGACATCGACTTCGGTGAGCGTTGCGACACCGAGACGGGTCGCGTGAAGGCGCAGACGTTCTTCGCACCCGAGTGTTTCGCACCGTTCGAAGGCGACAACGGTGGAGCGACCGCTCGCGGTGTCACCGCTGATTCGATCCGCATCGTGCAGTGGGTCAGCCAAGACGCTGACCCGATCCTCGAGTTCATCACGTCGGCAATCCTGAACGAGGACACCAACGCCGACGACGAGGCCACGCTGCGCGGCATGATGGAGTATTACGAGACGTACTACGAGACGTATGGGCGCAGCGTCGAACTCATCGTGGTCGAAGGGTCAGGTGCGGTGACCGATGCCGCCGCTGCCCGAGCCGACGCCGTGCGGATCGACGAAGAACTCGACCCATTCATGGTGTGGGGCGGACCTGCGCTGACCAACGCGTTCGCCGAGGAACTGGCGGCACGCGGCATTCCCTGCTTCAGCTGCGGCCCCGGCTTCACCAAGGAGTACTACCAGGACAACGCCGGGCTCGCCTACACCGTGGGCAAGGGCGGAGACCAGCTCGACCTGCTCGTTGCCGAGTACATCGGCAAGCGGCTCGCCGGCCAGCCAGCAATTCATGCCGGCGACGAGTCGATGCACGACACCGAGCGTGTGTTCGGCCGGATCTGGATCGAGTCGAGTGCCGAATCGGCCGTGGCAAACGAGCGGTTCGAGGCCAACGCGGCCGAAGCCGGATTCGAGATCACCGAATCACAGAACTACGCCCTCGACCCCGCAACTCTGCAGGAGTCCGCTGCGACGGTGATCACCCGCATGAAGGAAGCGGGCGTCACGTCGGTCATCTTCAACGGCGACCCGGTCGCGCCGCGCGAGTTCACCAACGAAGCAACGGCGCAGAACTATTTCCCCGAGTGGATCGTGACCGGCTCGGTGCTCGTCGACACGGCGGCGTTCTCGAGAACCTACGACCAAGAGCAATGGTCGAACGCATTCGGCGTCTCCAACCTGGCAGCCCGCGTCGATCGAACGATCGGCAGCTCGTACGCGATCTACGAGTGGTTCCAAGGAGAAGAGCCCCCGGCTGCCGACAACATCGGCGTGATCACACCGGTGCCGAACACCTTCTACGCGATTCTCCAGGGCGTTGGCCCGAACCTGACCATCGAGAACTTCAACGAAGCAGTGTTCTCTGCCGAACCGACACCTCGTGCGCTGTCGGCACCGTCGTTGTCGTGGGGCAGCGAGGGGATCTGGCCCGACGACTTCGAGCCCGACTACCGCGGCGTCGACGACATCACCGAAATCTGGTGGGACCCCGACGCAACCGGCCCCGACGAGATCGACCGCGACGGGCCGGGCCTCTGGCGGTACGTCGATGGCGGCCTGCGCTACAAGCCGGGTGAGATCCCCGAAGGCCCGCCGAAGGCCTTCGTCGAAGAAGGTTCGACGACGATCTACACCGAGCCACCACCCGGCGAAGAGCTGCCCAGCTACGAACCGATCCGCAACTGAGAGGGGCGGGCGGATCGCCGCCCTCCCCTCAAGGTGGCGCTCAAAGCTGCCGATGCGGGCGGTGTGAGCGCCGCGCACCAAGTCGCCGAACCGGCAACGATCGAGGCCGCGCGCCAAGGGGATCGAGACGCGCTCGGTGAAATCTGGCGGATCTACCAGCCACAGCTGCTCAGAATGCTGCGCGCCAAACGTGCGCTGTCACCCGAGGACATCGCCAGTGCGGTGTGGATCGACGTCGGGCGTGGCTTGGCTCGATTCGAGGGGAACGGGAGGGACCTGCAGCGCTGGATCTTCACGATCGCCGGACGTCGAAGCATTGACGCAGGTCGCACGAACACACGGGAGCAAGATCGCCGGCAGGCGCTCGCATCAACGGTGGACGGAGTTCACGTCGATGCCGAACCAGGCTCACTCGACCATGCGATTGCAATGGTGGCAGCGCTGCCACCGACGATGGCAGAGGCCGTCATGTTGCGAGTCGTGCATGATCTGGCGGTCGACGAGGCCGCCGCGATCATGAACACATCCGAAGGCAACGTGCGTGTGCTCGTTCACCGCGGCTTGGCAAAGCTGCGCGCAACGCTGGATTCGCCGCACTCGGATCCTCCGAGCGAGCCGGTGACGCGGCCTTTGCTGGCACCGGTTCCAGAAATTTCCGCGAGCTTGTAACGCTGTGGCATCGCCGAACGTTCCTGAGTTGTGAGTGACCCGATCGACAATCTGGCTGAGATCCTGCGCCAGCAGGGTTCCGCGGCCGAGATCGGCTCGCAGTCACACGCTGTCGACGCAATCGCGTCGGCGATGTCCACAACGAACGGATCCTCCATGCTTGCCTCAGTTTCCAACCGCATGACGCGCCGAATGCGCGTCGCCTCCGTGATTACCGCCGGGATCATCGGATTCGGTGGCGTCGCCGCCGCCGGACCTGCGGTCATCGACTTGGTCGACTCCGACCTTCCGCCGTCGGAGCCGGTGTCAACCGACGCCACCGTGTCAACCGACGCCCCCGTGTCGACCGACGCACTCGGCGAAGAGCCGGATCCGACCACCGTGGCCACCACCGTCGATTCAACACCGGTCACGACACCCGACACCACCACACCCGACACCACGACACCCCCGACCACGACGCCCGAGGTGACCACCACCGTGCCGGCGACGGAAGAAGTCGACGACGATGCCCCCGTCGACAATCCCGATACCGCCTTCGACGAAACCGAATGCGCTGACGGCAACCACGGCCAGACGGTCAGCTCGATCGCTCGATCCGAGGATCGAGAGCCCGGCGACGTACGTGATGCCGCTCAGTCAGACTGCGGCAAGCAGGACGGCGGCGATTCAGACGACGACGAATCAGACGACGAGTCAGACGAGAACGACGACGACGAGTCAGACGAGAACGACGACGAATCAGATGACGATGACACGTCGGACGACGACCGCGGAAACGGCAACCGTGGGAACGACAATGGGAACGGTCGCAACGGCGGTGCGAACGGCACGCACGACGCCGACACCAGTAACGACGACACCGGTAACGATCGCAGCAACGGCAACGGGAACAGCAACGGCCGGAGCAACGGGAACGGGAATGGGCGCAATGGGAAGTGAGCGACGACAGGCTCGACGAGAGCGCCGCTCGTTTGCGTCGCGACGGACGCTCGACATCTGGAGCCCGGAAGTGATCGACCCGCAACGGGCAGCGTGGGCAAGAGAGGCTCCACAGATGTCTGAGCGCCATGCCCGTGACACCGCGTCGACAACCTCGATGTGGCAAACGCTGCTGCCCACCGGCTGAGCCTCAACGCACGGCGCGCATCAGCTCACAATCGAGGTGCTCGAACGCTGCCCGGCTGGCAGGACCTGGGCCCACCGCAACCCGTTCACTTGGTGGCGGTGCCGATCAGGCCGTGGCGAACATAGAGGCCCGCCGCACCTCGGTCGTACTCGTCGATGTCGATGGAGGCGAACGGACCGGCGCGCAGCAATGATGCTGTGTCTTGGTCGATCCGGCACCCGTTGAACAGCCAGCGGTGAGGCCGGCGCAGCACTCGTTGAAGTCCGCGCGTCCTCGTCGACGGTGGCGCTTCGACGTGTTCGGTGAAGAAGTACGTGCCGCCCGGTTTCAGGATGCGGTGCGCTTCGGCGATCACCTGCTGTGGCTCCTCGACACCGCAGAGCAACAGGGTCCCGACGACCCCGTCAGCGGATTGGTCGTCGACGTCGAGATGCTCGCCCTGCAGCGTGCGGACTTCGAGATCGACGCCATGAGCGTCGGCCTGAGCGTGCAGCCGTTGGTGCATCACCGGGTTCGGTTCGATCGCGATCACCTTGACGCCGGAGGCGTAGTAACGCATGTTCACGCCTGTGCCCGGCCCGATCTCGACGACCGTGCCGGTCATCGCGCCGATGACCTCGGCCTTGCGATCGCCTTGGGTTGCGTGGTTCGCGTCCGCTGACGCATCGAGCAACCAGGCTTCGAATCGACTGCGCCACTTCTGCTTCGCGAGGTCCATGCCTGGACGGTAGTGCCACGCGACGCTGCGGTCCGCGGGGCGAACCCGAGAACCGCAGCGCTTCACCGCATCGTCAACGTGTGCCGATCAGAGCGTCACCGTTGCAGTGGTGTCGAGCGAGCCGAGGTCGTTTGCCTGGAGCTGCGTGGCCGACATCGTCCAGAGCTGGTCACCGATGACCAGGGTGCGCTGGATCTGCTTCTGCCAATCCACGCCCCCGTCGGGCCAGCACCACTCGATGCGATCCACGCCAGTGAGATCGACGTTGGTCGACTCGAAGACGTCGGTACCGAACCAGTTCTCGATCTCGTTCACCGGGATGACCTCGCAGTAGAACTCGGTTGCGCCGCCCTGATCGTTCGGCCCGCAGAGCTGGAGTTGGCCGCCTTCTTGCGCAATCCAGAAGAGCTCTCCGTCCTCCTCGGTGAGGCCCTCAGGTGAGAACACTTCACAGTCGGTGATGCCGGGTTCCGTGCCGTCGTCGAGCTCATGAGTCACCCGTCCTTGCTCGGTGATCCCGTCGGCGGTGACGTTCAACACGACCGCTCCGGAGAACTGGTCTTGCCAGGAGGTGAGCGGCAGGACCGCCGACGAGGTCGCTTCCCACCAGAGGAAGGCCCGGTGGTCGAATTCGGCGCTGCTGTTCGATCCGGGAAGCGTCCAGACGTCGAGCTCGGTCGGGTTGGCCGGATCGCTCACATCGAACAGCGACACCTTCGAACCGGTTTGGAAGCCTTCGTCGGTGGCGTCTTGGCCAACGCCGAGCACCAGCGTGTCGCTGATCGGATGCAGATAGTTCGACACGCCCGGAATCTTGAGTTCGCCCAGAACCTTCATGTCGGTCGGAGTGGAGGTGTCGATCACGTAGAACGGGTCGGTCTGGCGGAAGGTGACGACGTAGGCGACATCACCGACGTAGCGAACAGAGAAGATCCGCTCACCTTGACCGAGACCACCGACCACACCGACCTGTTCGAGCCGGTCGCCGTTGGTTTGCATCGCCACGATCTGGCTCACGGAACCATCGCTCGACCACGGCGTACCTGTCGTGGTGGCAACGAAGAACGTGCCGTCACGATCGTTCATCGAGAACTGGTTGAGCAGGTGGCCGTCAACGGCACCCGACGCTTCGTACTGCGCAGGCTCACCGGCGGGGAGCGAGAAGCGGTGAATGCCCGTTTGGTAGGTCTCTTCCCACTGGCCACGTGACTGTTCGTCGAGCGTGGGCGGCAGCCACTCGTTGGTCGAGATGTACATCCGGTCCTGGGAGGCGTACACCGTGTCGCCGGTCGCCATGACCGACGTGGTGCCGGTGGGGGCCGAGAGCGGAGCGTCGAACGGCAGTGTCACGACCGACAACATGTCGAACCCGGCGAACTCGGCAGGTGCGTGAATGCGCGCACAGTCGACGAGAGCCCCATCACTCGTTGCGCCATCGGCGTCGGTGAGTGACCAGGTCGGGAGCCAGTCGTCAAGCGTCGTTTCCTGCACCAGGCGGCGATTCGCCTCGGTTGCCGACTCCTCGGCATTGGGTCCTGACGGGAACAGGAAACCCAGATTCTGTGGCGGGGTCGTCACGGCGACTCGGACCGTGTCGCCGATCGCACGGGCGCTGATGTAGCGGCCGTCGAGCGTGAGGCTGTTCGCCAGCTGCAGCGCATCGGGATTGGACACGTCGACCTCGACCACCATCGTGGTCGGACCTTGGTGGAATCCCGGTTCGATCGGCATCGGCAACGGCGTTGGTTCGACCGGAATCGGCGCGATGTCATCGTCGACGAATTGTGACTCGGCGTCGCCGTCGAGGACGGGCTCGGTGTCTTCGATCACCTCGACGGCGTCGACCGGGAGTGGCTCGGGGCCACCGGCGAAGCCGCCTTCGGTCTGCCCGATCACGAACACGCGATCACCCGACACCAGGATCTCCTGACCCCAGAAGAAGACGTTTCGCTCGGCGAAGTTCAGTTCGATCGAGCTCCGCACCGTGGTGCCGTCGACGTCGACGTAGTGCAACGTCCCGTCGGCGAGCACGAGGATGCGCTCGCCGTCGGTCTTGATGATGTCGGGCTCGTCGACGCCCTCGACCTGCACGTTCGTCGTCGAGAAGTCGCCGCCGGAAGATGTCGCGGCGTCGCCGGAGCTCGACTCGTCGGCCGAGTCGAATTGAGCATCCGGAGCCGCCGGTGCACTCGCCAGCTCGCCACCACCATCTGACGCCTCAGCGGCTTCTTCCACCATCGCGTCGGTGTCGGCCTCGAACTCGACGCGGTCACCGAACATGACGTCAGGACCGCCGTGCCAACCCACGTCATTGAAGCCGTAGGCGCCAACACGTTCGGCGCCTTCGGTGTGGACGTAGTCGAGGAAGGCGTCGCACTGATCGAATTGGCGCAGCGCGACCTTGGCGGATCGTGCGGGGTCGTCGCTGCGAATCACACTCGGATCGCGTTGATCAATCGTGCCGTCGCCGGCGTCTGTGCCGACGTCCTCGTTGCTGTCGCTGGCGCAGGCAGCAAACAGCAGGGAGGCAGAAACGAGTGTGGGGATGATGGTGGTGCGCTTCATGTGGTACTCCGTGCGTGATGGGTCGTAGAGGTCTGACGTCACCAGGACCACCATCGGTTCCCAGAAACTTCATGCTGACCAAAACTCCCCGCCGCGTCACGGGGTGGGTCACACCCACCCCGTGACGAGATCAGTCGCGTTCGATGCGCAGGACGCGGTCGACCGAGGCGAACCCGGGGCCGACCACGATGAGCGCGACGAGTCCGGCGATGTAGGCCAGGTCGACTTCCCAGCCGCCGAGAATGCCGAGATCGGCCTTGGCGAAGATGATCGCGCCCACGAGCACGAGGGCCATCACGCCTGCGACGGCGCGCGTCGCGAGGCCGATGATCAGGGCGACGCCACCGACGACTTCGAACACCGCGACGAAGCGTGCCGACAGTTCGGGCAACGGCACGCCCCAGCCGTCGAATGCACCGGCGACGTTCGCCAGCCCGGTGTCGAACTTGTCGAGTCCATGCAGCAGCAGCAGCACGCCGAGCGCGATCCGAACTCCTGTGAACGCGTACGGGCGAAGCCGGTCGAGTGGCTCGGTGATCGTCGCGGCAACAGCGTGCTGGGGTGCCCCGGCGTGCACGTCGCTCATTCTCGTGCTGGTTGATGTATTGGTCATGAGATTCTCCATCTGTCGAGTTCCGGCGGACCGGTGAGTTCGCCGGCCGCCCGCAGCCAGCGAGTGTGGACCACCTGCTCGGCCTCGGCGTTCTGTTCACTGTTTGGTTCGACGTTGGCTCCGGGAGCTTTCCCGTCTGTTTCGATATCTCGCGCGAGCGTCGTTGTGCCAGGCTGACCGCATGGGATACGAGTGCTTCAACGTTGAGATCACCGACAAGGTCGGCCACATCACGATGATTCGTCCGGAGAAGGCGAACTCGATGGTGCCGTCGTTCTGGAACGACCTGCCGCAGATCGTCGACGAGATGTCTGCATCGGGCTCGGTGCGCGCGATCGTCCTGTCCGCAGAAGGCAAACACTTCTGCTCGGGCATGGACTTGTCGGTGTTCTCGTCGGGCAACTCGGTTGCGCCGGGCGGATCGAGCCACCGCAGCCGACGCAATGAAGGCTTTCGCTCGACCGCGATGCGGTTGCAAGAATCGTTCACGGCGCTCGAGCGTGCCCGCGTCCCCGTGCTGTGTGCCATCCAAGGCGCGTGCGTGGGCGGCGGCATCGACATGGTGTCGGCAGCCGACATGCGCTACGCCACCGAGAACGCCTTCTTCTCGATCGCCGAGATCAACATCGGCATGACGGCCGATGTCGGCACCTTGCAGCGCATGCCGAAGCTCGTCGCCGAAGGCATCGTGCGCGAACTCGCCTATACCGGTCGCAAGTGGTCGGCAGCCGAGGCACAAGCAGCCGGCTTCGTCAACAGGGTGTTCGACGATCACGAAACGATGCTCGGCGGCGTGATGGACATCGCCGCCGAGATCGCTTCGAAGAGTCCGATGGCGGTGTGGGGCACCAAGCAAACCATGCACTACACCCGCGACCATTCGGTTGCCGACGGCCTCGAGTTCATCGCGAACTGGAACGCTGCGATGTTCGACACCGACGACATGACCGAAGCAGCCACGGCACAGTTCGAAGGCCGACCGGCGGACTACCCCGATCTGCAACCGCTCAGCCGCGGCATCTGAGCAGCGATGGGCGTCATCGAGACCATTCGGTTCAACTCACTCGACGGGGTGGACGATGCCCGGTTCTTGGCTGTCGACCAGCGATTCGAGACACAGTTTCTCTATCAGCAGCCCGGCTTCGTTCGACGCTTCCTCACCCGAGCGGACGATGGTGCGTGGCAGAGCTTCGTGATCTGGGCTGATCGAGACCACGCCGATCGAGCCTTCGATAGCGTAGGCGCATCTGAAGTCGGGCGCGAGCGAGATGACTTGATCGATGAGGTCACCGTCACCCGCGAGTGCCTCACAGGTTTCGACTGACCGTCGGCACCTCTCACCGGCACCGCCCCGCGTCAGCAGCTACTGCTGCACGAGCGTGACGGCGTTGCCTTCCGGATCGGTGATCCCCGCCAGTGTTGGCCCACCGGGAAGATCCAGCGGTTCCATCGTGACGGTCCCACCGAGGTCTGGCACACGTGCGAGCGTTGCTGCGAGGTCGCCGACCTGCACGTAGAGATTGACCTGGCTCCGATCGCTCTGGCGGATGTGCCCGGCCGGGCCTGGTTCGGGCCCGCCCAGCCCCGGAGCGATGTTCAACACGAAGCCGTCGTCGATGACCCAGTTGAAGAGCGCCGAATAGAACGCGCGCTGCACCTCGGGATCGAGCGCCTCGATTTCCCAGTGCACGACGGGCCGCGCCCAGTCTTTGTCTTCAGCCATACCCGCGCAACGTAGCTCACGCCTCGCTCGCAGCTGATCAGAGGCGCGAAACTTCGGTATGCATGAACTGGTGATTCGCAACGGGACGGTCGTCGACGGGACCGGAGCTGCCGCTCGGGTTGCCGACATCGCGATCGACAACGGGGTGATCACCGCGGTCGGCGAGATCAACGAGGCGGGCGACCGCGAGATCGACGCCACCGGGCAGGTCGTCACGCCGGGCTGGGTCGACGTGCACACGCACTACGACGGCCAGGCTTCGTGGGACCCCGAGCTCGCACCATCGAGCCACCACGGCGTCACCACCGTGATCATGGGGAACTGCGGTGTGGGTTTTGCACCAGTCCGCCCTGGTGCCGAAGGGTTCTTGATCGAACTGATGGAGGGTGTCGAAGACATCCCGGGCTCCGCGTTGCACGAAGGCATGGACTGGCGGTGGGAAACGTACGGCGAGTATCTCGACGCGCTGGAAGAGATGCCGCGCACGGTCGACATCGGTGGGCAACTCCCCCACGCTGCGGTCCGCGCGTACGTGCTCGGCGACCGAGCCCACGACTACGACGTCACCCCCGACGAGATCGCCGAGATGGCTCAGATCACTCGCGACGCGCTCGACGCTGGAGCCTTCGGCTTCTCCACGTCGCGGACGTTCTTGCACACGTCGAAGCACGGACTCGTACCCGGCACGAGTTCGACGCCCGACGAAGTGATCGCCATCGCCGAGGCGGTGCGCGACTCCGGGCACGGCCTGTTCCAGTACGTCTCCGACGATTTGGGCACCGGCGGCGACGAAGACTGGCTCGACACCCTCAAGGAGATGGGGTGCCCGACCACCTACACCCTGGCGCAGACCCCACGGGTCCCCGAGGCGTATCGGACTGCGCTCGACGAGGCCACCAGGGTCACCAACGACGCTGCACCGATGATCCCTCAGGTGGCAGTGCGTCCGACCGGGATGCTCTACGGCTTGCAGAGTTCGTTCCATCCGTTCATCGCGCACCCGAGCTACCGCGAGCATTGGGGCGACTCGCTCGAAGCGCGCGTTGCACTCCTCCGTGACCCGGGCTTCGTCGCGAAGCTGCTCAGCGAGTCACCGCAGACCAAGGACCCGTTCGTCAACTATCTCGCCACCGCGTGGAACCAGATCTACCGACTCGGCGACCCAGTCGACTACGAGCCCACCGCCGAGTCGAGTGCCGCCGGCGTCGCTGCGAGCGAAGGACGCCGCCCCGAAGAAGTCGTGATCGACTGGATGCTGGAGAACGACGGCACGAGCTTCATGTTCTCGCCGCTCGGCAACTACCACGGCCACGATCACGAAGCGATCCGCGAAATGCTGGT
>CALICC010000179.1 GCA_938049325.1 uncultured Ilumatobacter sp.
GCGGGCAGCGGCTGCATGGCTGCCATCGACGCCGAGCGCTGGCTCGAAGACCAACACGACGCCTGACGCGGACCTCGTCAGCTCACCCCGAACTGTGAGCCCTCAACCGGGGTTTCGCGATCACAGCCTCACAGTTGCCCGACCTGCGGCACGAGCAGATCCAGCTGACGGCGGATCTCCTGGCGAGTCTCCGCGCTGACCCGGTCTGCGTCGACCACCGCAACGGCCGTTCGATGCCAACGCCGCTGGAGGGCTGAACGGAAGAGCTCCATCTCGTCGTCGTACGCGAACTGTTTCGACAGCAGCATGCCAGTGAAGCTCAGCACAGCGTCGACGCGCCGTTGCACGTCGTCCGTGTCGTCGAGAGCATCGAGGAGATCCCACACGTCGACTTCCACGGTTCCGTCGGACTCCAATCTGAGCACGTCGTCGGTCCACGACAGCGGCCCGTCGGGTTGGATCCCCAGGGACTTCCGCATGCGATGAATCAGCCCGTGCAGGCGGTTCCGGCCCACGGCGGGATCGATTTCGGGCCACAGATATTCGAGCGCCGCGTCGACCGTGACGGCACCTCGCTGCGCGATCAGGAGCGCGAGCAGACCTGCGGATTGACCGCGCAGCTCCTGCGTGGGGCCGTCGGCAATCGAATAGACCATCGACGGTCGCAGCACCTCGAGCGACAGCATCGGGCGTGCGTCCACGCCAACGGCGTCGGCGCGGACGATCTCGGCAAGCGCTGGTCGCCCGCCCGCCTCGGCATCGTCGGCGAGCTGATGGAGTGCGTCGACGGCACGCTCGTCTCCTTGCCGGAGCTTCACGTACAGATCGAGGTGGCGACACCCCAGCTCGGTGATGTGGCCGAAGAGCCCACCTGGCTGGCTCCGTGCACGCCCCAGCAGCAGTTCGGCGGCGTCCAGGTCGCCCTTCCGGGCATTGACCATGCCGAGCTGCGCCGCGAAGACCCCGCCGAGCACCGCCACCGCCGGGTCGGTCGCGAGTGCGCGAACGATCTGATCGAAGCGTTCGGCGCGATCGGCTGACCAGCCGTCGGCCTCCACGTCCAAGAACAGCTGGATCATGTCGAGCGAACTGACGACCGCGCGCCCGGCGCCGGTCGCCATCGCAGCTCGCGCTGATGCAATCGCCGATGCCGAAGCCGCGTAGTTGCCGATCACGAACTCGAGAACCGCCAACTCGCCGAACCGCAGCGCCGCGTCGTCATGATGCTCGTCGGCCAATTCGGCGGCAGCGGTACGCACCGCGAGCACGGCCTCACTCGCCGGCGCGATCCAGAGCAACGTCCCTGCGTACGCGTACCAGGCACGAGACGACACGGTTGATCGTCCGGCGCGGTCGAGCAGCGTCAACGCCGACTCGATGAGCCGACAGCCGCGTTCGACGTCGACACGCTGCGGACTCGCCAGCAGCCCTTGTCCATAGAGGCGGCACATGGTGACCGCGCCGACGAGTCCGGCTCGTCCCCACCGCCGGGCCGCCGCGTCGACGGGATCCGGGTGGTCGAGCAGTTCACCCAGTGCGGATTCGCACAACTCGAACAATCTCAGATCTCCGGTCATGCGATACCGATCGGCCAACAGCGCCTGCGCCCGAACCGAACCGTCAGGATCGTCGGGCCCACATCGCGCCACGAGGTCGCGCGCGGTCTGCTCACTCGGAATCGTGGCCAACGAAACCCCGACACTCGACCGCACCTCGGCCAACGCAACATCGAGGAGCAGCGTCCGGTCGGGTGGTTGGAGCGACTCGACCAGCGGTGGAATATCCGCAAAGCGTCCGGCAGCCGCCGCGCTCTCGACCAAGCACTCGAGCAGCGGTGCTGCATCCGTGGCTCGGCCGACCGAGATGAGGAGGTGCGCAGCCCGTTTCGACTCGCTCGCACCGACCAGCACCTCGACCACCGAGTCGGTTGCCGCGCGGTTCGGGGGATCCGACGTCAACGCGGTCCGCGCCCATCCGACGACCGACCGCCAACCCGGCTCCTGGTTCACGATCCAGGGAACCTCGGCGGCAGCGACCGCGGGCGCCAGCGAATCGAGCAGTGACGCCGGAAACCCAGGGACGTGCGCCAGAACACCGACCACCGCACGGTCGCGGTCGGACACGCCAGCGAGTTGGGATCGAACAAGTGCGTCGAGCGCCGCGAGACCTGGGCGATCGTCGCGCTGCATCGACTGGCCGTTGCGGGCAAGCAGTTGCGCTGCAAGTGGCCAGCCTCCTGAGAGTGTGTGCAGCTCGCCGCCGCGCGTGGCTTCGCCAGCGATCACGGCGCACTCGTCGGCGGTCAGCGTCAGGTCAATCGAGCGAATCAGCGCAGCTTCACCCGACGCAATCTGCTCGACGCACGCGGCAGGCAACGGACCTCGAGTCGCCACGATGACCTGTGCCGTCGGAGCGCATCCACGCAACGTACGCAGCACCAGCGCGAGCACATCATCGGGAATCACGTGTGCGTCATCGATGACAAGTGACCCCGGTTGGCGTGCCGCCTGAACTTGCTCGCCGAGGGCCCGGATGGCGTCGGCTTCGAGGTCGGAGTGCGAAGGTGACGCGGCAACACCCCAACCCTGAGTGATCGCACCGCCGAGGAGTGTCAGCAACGCAATCGGGTCGCTGTCCAGCTCATCGGGGGTGCACCAAGCAACGGGAAGCCCGGCAGCATCTGCGATCTGCGCGGCAAGCACGGTCTTGCCGAATCCCGTTGGTGCCTCCAGCACGACCACCGGCCGCTCACCGCAGCGTCGAACCAGGCGCGGCCGGTCGACCGCATCGGCGATCACCGGAGGCGTGATCTTGTAGCGCAGCATTGCCGCGAGATTAGATTTTCGCCCGCTCGCCCCGTCGTGAATTCCATGTTGCTGCTTACGGTCCTGCTTCACGGTGCTCGAGATGGCAACGAACTTCTAAGTGGCAACAAAGTGGCGCCTGCGAAGGTCCCTCCAGGAACACCGACACTCCGGAGGAGACCCATGCGACGCATCCCCGCACTCATCATCATGCTGCTCACATCGGCCGCGGCGCTCATTGCGCTGACCGCCGGATCCCAACCAGCCAGCGCGGTCGGCATACCCCAGCTCTGCCCGAGTGGTGGGTCATCGGGTACTCCGGTTCCCGTGAGCCTCTCGCTCGAAGGCTGGTCGCTCGACGGGACCCACCATCCGCGCCAAGAAGTCACCAACCCTCTCGCGCGACTCGCTCCACCGACCGTCTTCGGCGCGCCGGACTTCTCGATCAATGGTCTCGAGGAGCTCCACGTCAACCAACCTCCCGCCGGTCAGGCACCGGGCAACGGATTCGACAACGCCCCCGACCTCGAGCTCGGTCTCGGGCTGCGGCAATCGACATCACCACCGGCCGACCTCACGAACACGGGCAATTCACCGACCTATCCGCTGCTGAAAGACAGCTTCGGCGAGCCTGACGTCGGCAGTTGGCCCGTCGCAGAGTTCAGTGCAGCGATCGATCTGTTCGTCCGGCTCCCTCAGGACTCGTGGATCAGGACGGTCGCAGGGAGTCACTACCAGGCGAAAGTCGGTGTCAGAATCTCGTTGAGTGGCGACTTCTATGACTTGCTGATCGATCTCGACTCGCTGCAAGCGTCCGCTCGCTATGGATCCGCCGCGTTCCCCGACGAGTTTCGGTTGACCTTCGGCGTGACACCGACAGCAGGCGACGACGTCACGATCGCGATCGGCCAAGAGGTGTACTTCGACTCGATTCCGGCCGAGGACTACCCGCCGCTCGACATCGACGTCACGGTCGTCGGGGCAACCGGCCCTGACGGACCGCCGACTTCGGACCCGATTGTGGAACTCGGCACCGCGTGGGATCGCGCGCCTGAAGACTTCGCCGTCGGTCTCCGCCAGCCGTGCCCGCCAGCCGGCGCATCCGGTCCCGTTCCGCGGGCGCACTTCGCCACCAACCTCGGCGGGTCAGGACTGGAGCAATCGGTCGACATCGACTTCGTCACGGGCCGCGGTGCAGGCGTCGAAGGCGGCGACGACGTCGCTCTGTCCGGGCGGATCGAACAGCTGCCTGATCGCGTCGACGTGTTGCAGGGCACCGATCGCTTCGACGTGCTGCACTCGGGTGATCAGTCTCCGACCGTGATCATCGACCAGCTCGAACTGGCAAGCGACGACGGCAAAGGTGGCGCGCCGATCAGTGCCTCCGGGCGAGTCGACGGGTTGAGTTCGCACCTCCGAGTCGATCTCGGATCGGGGTCCGGTTCGGTCGACAGCTGTCCTCGCGTTGACTCCGGTGACGATCTCGGCCTGCTCGCTCCCGCATCAGGCGTTCAACCAGGGCAGGATGGCTGGGCCAGCAACTGTGCGCCGAGCCCAGGCGGCACGATCGGACCGCGCATCGACGGGATCCACCTCGTCGCGCAGAACTTCCTGTCCGACGGGCCGTTCGGGGGCTCGGCGAGTGCCGGCCTACCCGCCGCACCTCCCCCACTTCAGACCGCACGCGAGATCTGTGAGTATCTGCCGCAGGTCGACGGCCCGTGGCGCTTGAAATGTCACACCACGCCCGACGTCCCTCGAACGGCGTTCCTCCTGGCTGCGACGCAGCATCCGCATCTTGCGTCGGGCCCCGACACGAGCCACACGCTGGTGCGGATCGGCGCCGACGTGCAGTCGGTCTCCCACGTCCGTTTCGCGACCGAGTCACGTGACCGCCGCCCCGACGACTCCTTCCACCGTCGAGAAATCAACGATGCGGAGCGTTGGGGCGTGGAGACGTCCACATCGATCGTCGCCGAGACCGGTGGCGAGCCGTCCACCCAGCTGATCGCACACCTCGACCGCCGAACCGACTTGAGTTCTGATTCCGCCAATGAGGGAAGCCTCATTCGTGCGCTCGGCACCATGTCGCCGCTCCCCGCGTCGATCGATTCGCTCGATCTCGTGACCCGCAGCCGAGGGAACGTGCACAACACGACCAACGACGCACCGCTCGTGCTCGACTGGTCCGCCGACTCTCGAATTCAGCTTGCGGCGACGGAGCTCGAAGTGCAGGCGCGAGGTCGCAACGCCGCCGGAGACCCACAAGCGGGGATCATGATCGAGGGACAGGCGGTGGTCGACCTGCCAGCCGGTGCGTCGCTTGCGTTGGAGAACCGAGGAGCGCTGACAACGGTCGACTACGACCCCAACGCATCCGCCTCGACGACCGTCGAATTCGCCGGACGCATCACGACGATCGACGACCGACGCAATGGGGTGGCCACCGACGTGGCCGGACGCGTCGTTGTCACCGACGACGTCGAGGTCGTGCTCGACCGAAGCGGACCCGA
>CALICC010000180.1 GCA_938049325.1 uncultured Ilumatobacter sp.
GGCGACCTTGGCGAGGTCTTCAACATCGAAACGTTCGTCGGTGGGTTCGAGCACCCGTGCCGCGCGTGGCACTCAGAAGACTCGATTTCTGGCGGCGCCGTCTACGACTGGGGCTCGCATCACATCGACTGGATCATCCAGCACTACGGCACCGCACCGGCGAAGGTGCTGTGCTCCTCGCACACTCGCGTGTGGCACGACACGACCAACGTCGACCAGCTCTCGGTGTGGATGCAGTGGGAAGACGGCCGAGAGGCCACGTTCCGCCAGAGTGACGTGTGTGCGATCCGACGCCCGAAGTTCCACGTCGAGGGCACGCTCGGCACGCTCGAAGGTCACTACGAGCCGGTTCGCCAAGACACCGTCGTGGCAGGCCGCGGGTTCCAGACCGACGTGTCACACCATGCTGAGCGCCCCGTTGACCTCCGGCTCGCTCGGTACGACGGTGACCACGGTCTGATCGAGTCGACCGTGCGCCCGGCCCCGCATCCGGGTTGGGGCTTCCATCGCAATCTCGCCGACCACCTGCTGCTGGGCGAAGAACTCGCGGTGCGTCCGGAGCAGTCACGCGACGTCGTCTCGGTGCTCGAAGCCGCTCATCGGTCAGGCGCCAACGGTGGCGAACTGATCGAACTTCCCTCTTCGTGAGTCAACCGGTCGGCTTCGGCGTGATCGGCGCCAACTCGTTCGTGGCCAACGCCGCGGTGCTCCCGGCGATTGACGCCGCATCGAACGCACAGCTCGTCGCCACCGCGTCGCGCAGCAGTGACGTCCCCGAGCGCTGGGCCGACACCGACGTCGGCTCGTACGAAGCCGTGCTCACGCACCCCGACGTCGAGGCCGTGTACATCCCACTGCCGAACGGTATGCATCAGGAGTGGACGGAGAAGGCAGCCGCTGCCGGCAAGCACGTGCTGTGCGAGAAACCGCTCGCGGCCGACGCAGCGACGGCACGCGCCATGGCCGAGGCGTGCGCTCGTGCAGGCGTGCAACTTGGCGAAGCCTGGATGACACCGTTCCACGGCCGCTACCAAGAGGTCGTGCGGCGCGCACTGGCGGGCGACATCGGCGACATCGTCACCATCGATGGAGCCTTTCGATTCACGATCGGCCCCGACGCGAACGACAACTACCGCTGGGATCCGGACCAGGGCGGCGGCGCCCTGCTCGACGTGGGGATCTACTGCCTCGGCGCGATCGTCGAGATCTTCGGCGCCGAGCCCACCGCGATCATGACCGCCCAGACGCACCGCGGCGGCGTCGACGCCTCGACCCACGCGCGCCTGGACTGGCCAGGAGAGTGCACCGGTTTCATCGGCTGCTCGTTCGTCGACGAGGAGTTCCAACAGCTCGCCATCTCGGGCACACGCGGAGCGTTCGTGATCTCGACCGAGGCGTTCACCGGCGGCATCGACGACACCGAGTACCTGCACATCACCGAGCCGCCTAGCGAACTCCCTCTCGGCACACGACGCCCGGAGCGAGATCTCGATGCCACGCGTACGGTTCATGCGGACGCGAACGACGCCTACCAGGCGATGGTCGAAGCATTCGCTGCGTCAATCCGTGGTGGAGCGGAATGGCCACGACCCGTCGAGCGTTCCATCGAGATGCTCGAACTCATCGAACGGATCCAGGACTCAGCGATGCCCGACCCCGAACAACTTGCCACCTCGGTGGTCCCCGTCGACGAATTCTGCGACCTCACGTCCGGTGTCACGCTGCATGTGCAGCGCTGGGAGCCGCCTGCGGGTGTCGAGCTGTTCGGCCGCCCGTGGGTGTTGACCCACGGCCTCGCATCCAACGCTCGGCTCTGGGACGGCGTCGCCCGCCGACTGGCCGCACGCGGCAGCCTGGTGTACACCGTCGACCAGCGGGGTCACGGCCAGTCGTCGAAGCCCGACGACGGCTACGACGTTGCAAACTGTGCTGACGACCTCGCGCTCCTCATCGACCTGCTCCAACTCAAGCATCCTGCCGTTGCCGGCCAGTCGTGGGGCGGCAACGTTGCGCTCGAACTCGGCCACCGTCATCCCGACGCCGTTGCAATGGTCGCGTGTGTCGACGGCGGCTTCATTGATCTCCGAGAGGCATTCCCGAGCTGGGAGGACTGCGCCAAAGCTCTCGCTCCCCCACGACTTGCAGGTACGCCGCTCGACACCATGCGCGGCTGGATCGACGATTCCGCCGCCGACTGGCCCGACGAAGGGCGCGCAGGCACGATGGCCAACTTCGAGGTGCGCGACGACGGCACGATTGCCCCGTGGCTCACGTTCGAACGTCACCTCACGGTCTTGCGCGGCTTGTGGGAACACTCACCGTCTGACGTCTACCCGAACGTTCGTGTCCCGACGTTGTTGATCGGGGCCGACAATGGCGATGTGTCGTGGACGTCGTCGAAGCGCGATGCCGTCGACGCGGCGGTCGCTGCACTTCCGGTGGGTCGTGCACACTGGTTCAGCCCGGCTCATCACGACGTCCACGCTCAACAACCAGCGGCCATGACCGAACTGCTCCACGCCGCGTCTCACGACCCTCGCTACTTCACCACGGAGACCACACGATGACCCTCCCCCGCCTGCTCGTGATCATGGGCTCCGGCGAAACCGCGCCCACGATGAAAGTGCCGCATCGTCGCGTGTTCGAACGACTCGAGGCCGA
Source organism: uncultured Ilumatobacter sp. (assembly GCA_938049325.1). Classification (GTDB taxonomy): domain Bacteria; phylum Actinomycetota; class Acidimicrobiia; order Acidimicrobiales; family Ilumatobacteraceae; genus Ilumatobacter_A. The sequence goes on from CALICC010000180.1 coordinate 2,662, forward strand.
CGGCACGCCGGCGACGCCGATCATGCTCGACACCCCGTTCGGGTTCCAGGAGAACGCCCCGATCCTTGCCCAGACAACCACGAAGTACTTCAGTGACTCGGTGAGCCAAGACGTTGCTGTCGCCGGACTCACCCGCACCGACACCGGTGATACCGCGGCGATCGAGTCAGCCATGACGGCCATTCGCGACGCCAACTGGGTATTCGCCGGACCGGGCAGTCCGACCTATGCGTTGCGCCAATGGCAACGAACGGACCTCCGCCAGGTTCTCGGGCAAAAGCTCGCACCGACCGAAGACGGCGGTGGTGGCGCGCTGGTCTTTTCGTCGGCAGCCGCGCTCACGCTCGGCTGTGCAACCGTCCCGGTGTACGAGGTCTACAAGGTCGGCATGGACCCGTGGTGGGAGCAAGGTCTCGATGTGCTCGCCGAGATCGGCATCAACGCGGCGGTGATCCCGCACTACGACAACCAGGAGGGCGGCAACCACGACACGCGCTTCTGCTATCTCGGCGAACGTCGGTTGCTGATGCTGGAACCGGATCTTCCCGACGGCGCATTCGTTCTCGGCATCGACGAACACACCGGCGTGATCATGGATCTCGATGCCGACACCGCGGAGGTCGTCGGCAAGGGCGGACTCACCCTGCGCCGAAACGGCGCGTCGGTGCGAGTGGAGACGGGTGACACGGTCTCACTCGACGTCATCCGCTCCGGTGGCACCACGACCCCTGGCGCCTCGCCCGCCACCGCGACGACCGCCACGGACGCAGCGCACAGTGCCACGATTGACGCTGTCGCCGCTCCAGCAGCGTCTGGTCCTGCCGACGTTTCGCTCGGTGCAACAGCACGGTCGCTCGAAGGTGCGTTCACCGCGGCGATCGCGGCCGGTGATTCCGATGCTGCGGTCGCGGCCATTCTCGACCTCGATGCGGCGATCGTCGAGTGGTCGGCCGACACCTTGCAGTCCGACGAGATGGACCAGGCACGCCGAGCGCTGCGGTCGATGGTCGTCAAGCTCGGAGGGGCGGCGGCGAGTGGCCTCCGCGATGAGCGCGACGTGCTCGGCCCCGTCGTCGAAGCAGCTCTGGCCGCGCGTCGAGTCGCTCGCGAGGAACAGGCGTACGCGGTGTCCGACGCCGTTCGCGACGGACTCGACGCCGCCGGCATCGAAGTCCGCGACACCGCCGACGGTGTCGAATGGGTCATCCGTCGCTGATCAGCCCAGCCGCCAGGCTGGACCGACTCGCAGCAGCGATCAGTCGACGAGCGGATCGTCGGCGACTTCGGCGAGCATCCGCTCCTTGACGACCAGCGGTTCGCTCAGTTGTTCGACCGTCAGGTGACACTTGATGCTGTGGCCGGGGCCGATCTCGACCATGTCGGGCTCGGTGACCTCGCAGAGGCCCTCGATCGCACGATGGCAGCGGGTGTGGAACACGCAACCTGACGGCGGGTTGGCCGGCGATGGGATCTCACCGGCGAGCGGAATCCGGTTCTCGGCCACCCCGTCGACGCTTGGCACCGCCGACAGCAGCGCCTCGGTGTAGGGATGGTTCACGCCAGCGAACATCGTGGCCGTGGCCCCGATCTCCATGATGCGACCGAGATACATCACCGCGATCCGGTCGGAGAGATAGCGAACCACGCCGATGTCGTGGCTGATGAACAGGTAGCTCGACCGCTCGTCGTTCTGCAGCGTGGCGAGCAGGTTCAAGATGGCAGCCTGCACGGACACGTCGAGTGCAGAGGTCGGCTCGTCGCACACGACCACCTCAGGATCGCCAGCGAAGGCGCGGGCGATCGCCACACGCTGCTTCAAGCCACCCGACAGCTGACGTGGGCGCATGTCGAGGTGACGCGGCGTGAGCTGCATCGCCTCGGCGACCTCTTCCACGCGCCGATCGGCTGCTTCTCCTTTGACGCCGGTGAGCCGCACAACGCTGCGCTTGAGGATGCGTCGAACCGTCCACGACCGGTTGAGCGCCGAGTCCGGGTTCTGGAACACCATCGACACGGCCCGCACCGACTCTTCGATGCGGTCGGTGGCCTTGTCGGCCATCTTGCGGCCGCGCAGGGTGATGGCGCCACCCTCGTCGGGCGAGTGCACGCCCAGCATGGTCTTGGCGAGCGTCGACTTGCCCGAACCGGATTCGCCGACGAGGCCGAGGGTCTCGCCTTCGGCGAACCCGAGATCGACGCCCACGAGCGCCGGGACGTCGTGGCCGCGTTGGTGGAAGGTCTTCGACACGCCGCGCACGCCGATGACCTCTTCGGTGCCGACGTCGAAGGCGACCTCGGTCTCGTCGGGCTCGGGAACCTCGTCGAGGCGATCCGAATGGTGGCAGCGGGTCCAGTGACCGTCGCTGCGTTCGACGATCGGCGGCACCTCGCTATGACACAGATCGGTGGCGATCGGACACCGGTCGATGTAGGTGCACGTGGGCAGGTGGGCGCCGACTTGAGGTGCGGTACCGGGGATGGCGAACAGCTCACGGTCGGTCTTCTGCAGACCGTGGCGCGGGATCGAGTTGAGCAGACCCTTCGTGTAGGGATGGCTCGGGTTGTCGAACACCTCGTCGACGGTGCCCTCCTCGACGATCCGGCCCGCGTACATCACCCCGACGCGGTCGCACATCGTGCGGATCACACCGAGGTTGTGAGCGATGAGGAGGATGGCCGAGTTGAGTTCCTCGCGCAGGTCACGCACCAGGTCGAGCACCTCGGCCTCCACCGTGGCGTCGAGGCCGGTGGTGGGTTCATCGAGCACCAGCAGGGTGGGGTCGCAAGCGAGGCCCATCGCGATGACCACACGCTGAAGCATGCCGCCCGACAGCTGGTGCGGATACCGGTCCATGACGCTCTCGGGAGCGGCGATGCGCACCCGCTTGAGCGCCTCGAGCGCAGACTCCTCGGCCTGCTTCTTCGACTGACCCATCACCTCGAACGCCTCGGCGACCTGCCGGCCGATCTTCAGCACCGGGTTCACTGCCTGCACCGGGTCCTGGAACACCATCGACGCCTTGCGCGCACGGAACTCGCGGAGCTCCTTTGCCGACATGGCGGTGAGTTCCTGACCGTCGGAGGTGACGGTGCCAGCGTCGATGACACCATTGCTCGGCAGATAGCGAAGCGCCGCGTAGGCCGTGGTGGACTTGCCGCAGCCCGACTCCCCGACGAGGCCGTACGCTTCGCCGGGACGCACCTCGAAGGTGACGCCGCGCAGCACCGAGCGGGCCGTGCCGCGCACCATGTAGCTCATCTCGAGCCCGTCGATCTTGAGCGCCGCCTGCTGTGCGGGGGCCGAGGGTTCTTCGAGCGTGGTCATGACTTGAGGGCCTTGTCGATGGAGTCGGCGATCAGGTTCACACCGATCACCAGGCTGGCGATCGCTGCGGCCGGCCAGATGGAGGGCCACCACCGGTCGTTGACGATCTGGTTGAAGTTCGACGCCACGTCGACGCCCCAGTCGGCGTCGGTGAAGTTGCCGCCGGTCTGCCCGAGGAATGCCAGCGTCGCGTAGGTGAAGATGGCGTAACCGAGGCGGACGGTGAGTTCGACCACCACGAGACCGACCACATTCGGCAAGATCTCGCGGGTGACGATGAAGAACCCGGACTCGCCGCGCATCTTCGCCGACGTGACGTAGTCGAGATCGGCCTCGGCGATGGCCGCCGACCGAATGGTGCGGGTGATCGCCGGAACGAACAGCAACCCGATCGTGCCGATGATGACCGGGCGAGAGTTGCCGAACGTGACCACGACGAGGATCGCCATGAGGATGACGGGGATCGACAACAGCGCCTCGAGGATCCGGCTGAGGATCTCGTCGACCAGACCTCGGTAGTACCCCATCACGAGTCCGAGCAGCGTGCCGACCACGATGGCCGCCGCCGTAGCGATCGGCGCCACGATGAGGATCGGCCGGGCTCCATAGATGACTCGGGTGTACACGTCCCACCCGCTCGAGTCAGTGCCGAGCCATGAATCACCGAACGGCTCGGAGTTGGACCCTGCGGGCACGAAGTCCTTTTCCCCAAAGGTGGTGAGCAGCGACGGGAACACCGCCGCAAGGATCCAGAACCCAACGATGAGGCAACCGACGATGAACGCCGGGCTGCGGAACAGCACACGACGCTGTTCGCGCCGGATCTGATTGCGCGACGCCTTGCCCTCGTTGCTCGTGGGCGGCGCCTGCGCTGATGCCGCCGGCGAGGTCGGCGTGGTGGACGCCGACGGGTCGTTGGCAGACGGTGGGGTGGGCTTGGCGGAGTCACTCATCAGCTGTCTCCCACCGAGAGGCGAGCTCTCGGGTTCATGTAGGCGATCACGACGTCGGCGGTGAGCGTGGCGAGCATGTAGATCACGGCCACTGCGAGCACGCCCGCACGCAACAGCGGGTACTCGGCGCCGTTGACGGCGTCGATGATCAGTTTGCCGACACCGGGGTAGGTGAACACCTGCTCGAGCGCGACCATGCCGCCGAACAGGTAGCCGAGCTGGGTACCGAGCACGGCGACGGTGGGCTGCAACGCGTTGCGTGCGACGTGGCTCTTGAAGACGTCACGAGTCGAGAGGCCGCGCATGAACGCCGTGCGGGTGTAGTCGGCGTCGAGCGCATTGATGGTGCCGGCACGGGTGATGCGGGCGAGATAACCGAAGTACACGGCCAGAACGGCGATCACCGGCAGCAGCAGGTGTTGGATCTGAGTGAGTGGCCCCGCGCCGGGCGCATTGGCCTGGACCTTGAAGAACTCGAAGGGGACGCCGAGGAACGCGAGCAGGAACACGCCGGCGACGAAGTCGGGGATCGCCGAGAAGGCCAACCCGACGTTGACGATCGTGCGGTCGATCCACGTGTCCTTCTTGTACGCAGCCACCATGCCGCCGAGGATCGACAGTGGCACGATCACGAGCAGCGACAAGGTCACCAGCTTGAACGAGTTCCACAGCGAGGTGCGCACCACGTCGGTGACCGGGCGCCCATCGGCGGTGGTACCGAAGTCGAGTGTGGCCACCGAGGTCACGGAGTCGCCGATCTGGGTGATGATCGAGTCGTTGAGGCCAAGGTCCTCGGTGACCTGAGCCAGTCGCTCGGGCGATGCGGTGCCGCCGGCGACCTTTCGAGCCGGGTCGCCCGGGGCGAGGTTCGGTAGCGCCGTGATGATCAGCAGCAGGATCGCCAGCGTCACGAGCGACAGGAGCAGTCGTCGAATGATGAATCTGAGCACGAAGGTCCGTTCTTCTCGTCAAGTGGAACCGGATCGGTCGATGACCAGTGGGCGCAACCTGTGGAGGTTGCGCCCACTCGTCACCCTGCCGCCCCGCGCGGGGGCGGCAGAGATCCGGTCAGGTCGCCTTGGTGGTGTTCTGCAACAGCAGGTGACCAAGTGCTGTGGTCTGGAACCCGGCAACGGAGTTCGAGTGCGCACTCAGGTAGTTGAAGAACGTGTGGTACGACGCCGGCATGTCCTCGTGGAGTAGCCGCTGGATGCCCGCGACCGCCGTGCTCTGCCCAGCAACGTCGACGGCGCTCTGGTAGTCCTTGAAGAGCGCATCGAATTCCGCCGACGCGTAGTTCGAGGAGTTCCAGTCACCACCGGTCTCCAGCGCGCGAGCGAAGAAGATGTCAGGGGTCGGGCGGTGGCCATAGTCGACGATGCCGATCTCGGCTGACGGACCGCACGGCATGTCTCCTTCGCCGCCGGGGCACCACGCTGCACCATAGAAGTCAGAGTTCGGCTGGACCGCCACCGGTGCGGTGATGCCGACCTCGGCCAGGTTCTGCTCGATGATGCGTGCGATGGCCGGGATCTCACCGAGATCTCCGACCGACAGCTCGGTGGTGATGCCGTCGGGGAAGCCAGCTTCCGCGAGCAGCTCCTTGGCGCGATCGGGGTCGAACGGCCGCTGGTCCTGGGAGCCGTCGAAGAACGGCAGCGTCGGGAACACCGGATGATCGTTCGCAACGATCGCTTCGCCCTCGTAGACGGTGTCGACGATTTGCTGACGGTTGATCGCGTAACCGACTGCCTGGCGAACGAGCGGGTCGGCGAACGGGCCGTCGCTCTGCGTGTTGAACCACAACTGGCGGTGGTTCGACGACGGCGGGCGCAGCACGGTCACATCGGAGTCGTTGAGCAGAGACGACCCGTCGGCGACCGAGAAGTCCTGGATGACGTCGAGCTCGCCGGCGGCGAACGCAGCGACCTTCGGGCCACCACCTTCGAAGCCCTGCAGCACGACGCTGTCGAGCTTGACCGCCCCGCCCCACCAGTTGGGGTTCGGCGTGAAGCGGGCGCGGAAGCTGGTGGCATCGAACTCGTCGAGCATCCACGCACCCGTACCGTTGGGTCGGGAGTCGAGGGTGGTTCCCGACGCGTAGTCGACCGGGGTGACGAGCGATTGCGGGTTGAAGAGCGACAACAGCACCGGCAGGTTGCCGTTGGGTGACTCGAGGTTCACGACGGCGGTGAGGTCGTCAGGCGTCTCAACGGCGCCTTCGGCCACGACGCCAGCGAGGCCCGCACCTTGAGCGACCATGCGATCGATGGTGGCTGCAACGTCGGCCGAGGTCATCGGCGAGCCGTCCTCCTGCCATGTGACACCGTCGCGGAGTGTGAAGGTCCACTGGCTGCCGTCATCGTTGGGTGCCCATTCGGTTGCAAGGGCAGTGGCGCCGATGTTGCCGTCGTCTCCGAGACCCACGAGGTATTCGAAGGACTGTGACACCACTGAGTAGGTACCGAGGTCGAGCATGTTGACCGGGTCGAGACCCGAGCCGGCGTCGCCGAACTGGATGCCTGCGGTCAGCTCGCCGCCGGAGGGGCCGTCGCCGCCGTCGCCGCCGCCCCCTTCAGACGATCCGCCGTCATCGTCACTGCCACAGGCTGCGATGACGCTGCTCATGAACGGTACCGACAGGCCAACGATTGCTCCGCGCTTCATGAAGTCGCGACGCTTGATCTTTCCGAGAGCGTACGCCTCGATGAGGTCCGCTTCGATCGGACCACGCGAGCGCCGAGCCCTGTCCAAAAGCTTCCAATCCATTGAAATCTCCCCCTTAGGAGTGTTGTATTCCGCCGCGAGTATCCGTACACGCGACCCTTCGACCATAACCACAGCCCGAGGGTCGAACAAACCATCCCCTGAAATGCCGTGGCTCGGACTGAGCCTCGGCGTCCCACAATCGGTGACCGTCGATGCCCGAATTCGGCTGTCGCGGTCAGCGCTTCCGGGCTGCGCCCGAGCGTTCGAGGGCGACGCCGCGATACGGATCGACGAGCACCGCGGCGAGGATGAGCTCGAGACCGAGCGTGGATGACTCGCGGTAGGCGTCCCACTCGATGTCGAGGGTCGCCCACTTCTCGATGCGGTTCGTCCGCGTGATGAAGATGTGACGCGCGAGCGCTTCGACATCGCAATCGGTGACGAACAATCCATCGGCGGCCGCCTTGGCGAGGTCGGACTCGATGTACGCGACTACTCGATCGCCGACTTCTCCCATGCCATTCGCGCCGGTGGCGGATCGCAGCGATGCGAAGATCGGACGCCACACTTCAGGCTCGGCGGCGAACTCGACATCGAGTGCTTCGAACAGCTCGCGCGTGGTATCGATCGGGCCGGCGTCGGGTTGTGCGTCGAGTTCGAGTTCGAGTTGGTCGAGCCCGAAGCTCACGAACGCGACGAGCACGCCGTCACGGTCACCAAACTGGTTGTAGAGCGTCGCAACCGCGACCCCCGCGCGCTCGGCGAGCTTGCGCATCGTGAGACCCTCGACGCCACCTTCGGCGATGAGCTGGCCCGCGGCGTCGATGACATCGCGCCGCGTCTGCTCCTGTCGTCGAACCCAACCCTCACTCATCACGGCCGATCATACGACGCGATGGGCACGGCCAGTGGCGCCAGAGGGCCGGGCTGGACGAGGGGGACGCGAGCAACACACCAGCTGCGGAGCGGCAGCAACGGTGCTGTCCCCCCATCAGGTTCCCCGCGCCCGATATTCTTGTCGCACGATGCAGACCGACCTCGGACGACTCCCACGTGGCAGGCATTCAATGACGCCCGCCGAGGTCGCCGAGCAGCAGCGGCGTCGGATCATCGTCGCCGTGGCGACGACACTTCACGAGCGCGGGTTCGCGAACTCGACAGTTGCTGATGTTCTCGCCGGGTCCGGCGTCTCGCGCAAGACCTTCTACCAACAGTTCTCCAATCTCACCGATGCCGTCGTGGCGGCACACGACCTGCTCGACGAGGCGGTGGGGCGCATCGAGTTGCTCGGGCGCGGCGACGGCAATGCGGTCGAACGTCTCGAAGAAGGCGTGATGGAGGTCATTCGCGTCTTCGGAAAGGAGCCAGCCCTCGCCTGGCTGCTCCTCGTCGAATCCGGGGCGGCAAGTGACGGGACCCGACGACGACAGCAGGAGTTCTTTGGACGCGTTGCTGATTCGCTGTCGGTCGCGATCAGCCAGATCGTCGGATATCAGGTGCCCAGCGACGGCATCCCGCTTGCGCTCGTCGGAGCGGTGGCGGAGTTGCTGCGCGCCAAGCTGTACAACCCGGAGTCCGATGACATGCTGGCCGAGTTCGAGTCGATCATGCCGACCGTGCGAGAACTGGGCATCGCGCTGCTCAATCTGTCGCGACGCACCGACCGCCCGACTACGAACTGAGCTGCAGTTCCTCGGTGAGGTATTCCTCGCGACACTTCGCCCGCTGCAACTTGCCGCTCGACGTCTTCGGGAGCGTTCCGGGTGTCACGAGCATCACGTCGCGTGGCGGGAGGCCACACACTTCGAGGGTCCGCTCGTGGATGCGTGCCCGGATGTCGCCGAGGTCACCGGAGGTGTCGTTGACACGCACCTCGGCAACCACAACCACCGACTCCTTGCCCTTGTAGCCGTCCATCCCGAACGCGATCACGTTGCCGGCGCGCACGCCGTCGAGGGGTCCGACGGCACGCTCGATGTCTTCGGGGAAGACGTTGCGTCCGCCGACGATGATCACGTCCTTGATGCGACCGCACATCACGAGCTCACCGTCGAGCAGGTACGCGAGGTCGCCGGTACACAACCACTCGTCGTTGAACAGTGCCGCCGTGGCATCGGGGCGTTTGTAGTAGCCGGACGTCACCGAGGTACCCCGCAAGAGCAGCTCTCCGACGTGACGTTCGGGCAGCGGTTCGTGCGAATCCGGATCGACGACCTTCATCTCGAGACCGGGAACGGCCTTGCCCAACAGCGCGAGGCGCCGAGCGCTGACATCGTGCGGGTCGTCGATCTCGACGGGCTTCGCGACTCGCTGCGTTTCGAGCACTTCGCGATCGACGGTGTCGGTGACCAGCCCGCGGTTGCGGGGAGGGAATGATCCGGCGATCGCGACCTCGGCCATGCCGAACGCCGGGAAGACGCCACCGGCTGGCATACCGAAGCGACTCGCCTCGGCCACGAACGCTTCGACCGCCATCGGGTCGACCGGTTCGGCCCCGGACAATGCCAACGTCATCGACGACAGGTCGAGGCCGTTCATGCGCTTGAGCGCCCGGGTCGCCAAGACCCACGAGAAATTCGGACCCGCCGTGGCCGTTCCGCGATAGTCGGAGATCCACTGCATCCAGTTGCCCGGCCCGCCGAGGAAGTCCTGCGGCGCGGCTTGAACGAGGTCGACGCCTTTCGTCATCGGCAACGCGAGAAATCCGACGAGTCCCATGTCGTGGTAGAGCGGCAGCCACGACACCATCACTTCGTCGTCACGCAGCTCTGCGGCCTCGCAGGTCGCATCGATGTTCGCCGACAGCACGCGATCGGGGATCATCACCCCCTTCGGTTCGCTGGTCGAGCCACTCGTGTACTGGAGGATCACGAGTCGTTCGGGGTCGTGCGACGGGATCTCGAGCGCATCACCCGACGGCACATTGGCCGCACCCGGAAGCACCGACTCCATCGCTTCGATCGGTGGATCACCGTCGACCGCTGTGTAGAAGTCGGCCAACTGGTGATCGATCAACACGAGCTTGGCGTCGCCGTGCCGGATGCGCGCCCGAGTGGATTCGATGAAGGCGTCGAGCGAGCCCATGCGCATCGGGAGCGGCAGCACCATCGACGCGATGCCAGCCATCCAGCAACCGCGCACGATCGTCATCAACTCGCGACTGGTCGGCCCCAGCACGGCGACGTGATCGCCGGGCACGAGACCCTTCGCCTGGAGTGCAGCGCCCACAGCGCGAGCCTCGTCGTGAATCTGATCCCAACCGACGTAGACAGGTTCACCGTCGGGCATCAGGGACTTTCCGACGAAGCGGACTCCGGTCCCGGAATCGGCGGCGGCTTCGAGGCGAGCGATGGTCGAGTCGAGCATGAAAACACGCTAGTCAAGGTCGACAGCCTGCGTGGACGACCCGACCGAAGAGCAGCGTGCTCGGGTCAACTCCAGGAGTCGATCACCGAGATTCGCGGCTGCCAGTCGGTGACCGACATCAGGGCGGAGGACGACACGCGCTGGGAGCGTGACAGGCTGTCGAGCGCGGCACCGCCGAGGCGTACTGCGGCGGCTGGCATGAACCGCAGCCGCTGCCGACCAACGGCGCGGGCGACAGCTGCCGCCTGGTCGGTTCGACGCTGCGGGTCGGGCTCGGCCACGTTGTACACACCCGGTGGCGCGTCGAGTGCAGCGACCACCGCAGTAGCCGCGTCGTCGATGTGGATCCACGACGCGTATGCGTCGGCCCGGCCGACCACTCCGAAGATGCCGCGACGAGCCATCGTCTTGAACAGCTCGACGTGTGCACTGTCGTCGGCGAAGAACATGCCGAACCTGAGCGAGACGCCGGCCCCGCCTTGCTGCGTGACACCGAGCGCTGCGGCCTCGGCGTTCTCGACCGACTCGTTCCCGCTGAAGAAGGTCCGTTCGGTCGACTCGTCGATCCATTCGTCGCCGCTGTCGACGTACGGAAACGTGATCGACTCGCCGACATAGCGGCCGCGCGCCGATCCGGCCGCCGCTGCGAGGTTGGCCGACGCCTCGATGCGAAGACGGTCGTTCATTTTCCACGCTGCTGGTCGCGCTGCGCGCAGTCCGGAGGGGATCGATGTTGCGACGTTGACGATCGCGTCATGCTCGGCCCCCACCTGCAACGTCGCATCAGCGTCGAAGAGGTCAACGGTCGTCGCACTGGCTCCTGCCGCCTCGGCCCGCCGCCGGGCGTCGTCGTTACGCACGTTCGCGGTCACGGCGTGGCCTCCCGCCACCAGCTGATCGACCACGCGTCGGCCGAGCACGCCCGACGCTCCGGCGACGAACACCCGCCGACTCACGTCGTGGCCAATCGATCCGACGACGCGAAGCCCACCAGCCCGCCACCGAGCAGCGCGAACAAGATGAGCCCAGCGAAGCTCAGCGCCAAGTCGGATCCACTGAATCCGTCCCGGTTGAGCAAGTGGTACAACGCGTGCGGCACTCCCCACGCCAGCGTGGCGAGCCCGGCTGCCATGACCAGCTGTTTCGAGAGTTTGACGGCTGCCATCACGAGCAACACCGCCAACGCCAGATTGAGCGCACCGACATCGCGAATCAAGTGTTCGTTGAACGGACCGTCGATGTTGACCCAGGCCCGTCCCAACCCCGGAAAGTTGTCGTAGAACGATTGCGGAGCGAACAGTGCCCACACACCGATCTGCAGAGTGCCGATGATGAGGTAGGCGAGTGCGATCCGCACCCATCGCTGAGGTGTCATGGTCGTCAAGCTAGGGAGAAGTGGTATGCACAACAAGACCAGTAGTGAACTTCCGGATCAGACCAGTTGGCGTACACTATCGACGTGCTCGAACTCCAACTCGACCTCGACACACAGGTGCACACCGCCACCGGCGGTCGCCGCGCCGCGCTCGAACACGCGCTCCGCAGCGCTGTGCGATCCGGCCGACTCGACGTCGGCACCACCTTGCCGTCGACCCGAGCACTCGCGAGCGACCTCGGCCTGTCGCGATCGACCGTGGTTGCCGCGTACGAGCAACTGACAGCGGAGGGGTACCTCCGCTCCGAGCACGGCCGCGCCACCCGCGTGGCGCGGGTGCCTGCCCTGGCACCTGCCGAGCCCGACGTCAACGTGATGGGTCCGATCCCGACCTATGACTTCCGACCAGGTGAACCCGACGCGAGCTCGTTTCCGCGGGCGGCCTGGCTTCGTTCGATGCGCCGCGTTCTGAGCGACGCACCCGACTCGGCATTCGGCTACGCGGACCCCCGCGGCGTCGTGGAGCTTCGAGCGGTGCTCGCGGACTACCTCGGACGAACCCGGTCGGTGTTGACGTCGCCCAGCGGCGTCAGGATCTACGGCGGTTTCGGATCGGCGCTCGGATTCGTCGGCGAGACACTGCGACGACGCGGGGTCACGAAGATCGCCGTCGAGAGCCCCGCGTTCCCGATCCACGTCGACGCACTCCGGCTCACCGGTCTGACGACGGTGCCCATCTCGATCGATCGCGATGGGATCGTCGTCGACCGCCTCGACGCGCTCGATGTCGGCGCGGTGCTGGTCACGCCCGCCCACCAGTATCCGACGAGCGTCACGATGAGTTCGCAGCGTCGCAGCGAACTGGTCGAATGGGCGCGCCGCACCGATGCCTGGATCATCGAAGACGACTACGACGGCGAGTTCCGATACGACCGGCGACCGATCGGAGCGCTGCAGGGGCTCGATCCCGAACGCGTCGTGTACGCCGGAACCGCGAGCAAGTCGATCGGCGCTGGCATGCGGCTGGGCTGGTTGGTCGTCCCGGACGGTTTGCAAGCCGACCTCTTCCGCGTGACGCAGGCCCGGGCGGGCGTGTCGGCAATCGACCAGCTGGCACTCGCCGACTTCATCGCGGGTGGGCACCTCGACCGTCACGTACGCCAGCGACGACTCAGCTACCAACGACGCAACGACCTCCTGCGCGCGATGCTCGAATCGGAAGCACCATGGCTCGACGTCACGCCCGCTGCGGCCGGTCTTCATCTCGCCGCGACGATCGCCGATGCGAACATCGACGAATCGCGTGTGCTCGACGCCGCTGACCGGGCGTCGGTTGGGCTCCTCGGCATGCGAACGCACCACGGCCACAGCGAGGCGCTGCCCGGGCTGGCCATCGGCTTCAGTCGCCCGAGCGAGCATGGTTTCGGCGAGGCACTCGACCGGCTGGCCGACGTGGTCCGATCGGTCTGATCGGCGCCACGAAACGACGAACCAACCTACTGACTTCCGCCGAGGCGGTCAGGCAAGTGCGTCGTTCGCCCGCCGCGCACCTTGACCTCCGGCGGGTCACAGTCCCAGCATCCGTATTCGACGTGAATGCCCTGCACCGACATCTGGGTGCCACGGGACTTCTCGAGAATGACCTGCGGCAGGTGGTAGAGGTCGTCGCCCTCACACTTCGGGCACCGCGGCCTCGGATCGCGCTGCCAACTCACCTTGCAGGCGCCGCAGGTGAGCTCGATCCGACCGTCGTCGAGCGGCGCGCCCTGGAGGTCGTCGTCGGTTTCGCACCGCGGACAGATGATCTCGAGCGCCACAGACCAATTGTACGTCGACCTGAACCGACGAAATCCCCGGCGTCTCTCGGGCGAACCTGTCAGCCTGAGCTCGGCTCACCAGGGAGAACCAAATGAAATCAGCACGCAGCATCCGATCGTGTGCGCGAACGGTCATCGTCCTCACCGGACGCACTCATGGGGCCTGACTTCGACCACGATCGTGTCCAACTCGAGAACCGCGGTCGTCGCCACGTCACTGCCCTGTCGGCTCAGAGGCAGCTGCGTACTGCCTCGTTCAGCCGAATGGTGCGCGGGTCACCTGCGATACCGCCCAGCATCTGATTCATCACGTAGCCGTACCCGACACCACTGTCAGGGTCGGCGTGACCCAGCGATCCGCCGGCGCCGGCATGCCCGAAACCGTTCGGTCCCACCAGCGGCACGGTCTCGTTTTCGAGCATGAAGCCCATCCCGAAGCGGGTCTCGGCAACGAGGCACGCGTCAGGACCGCAACGTTCCTCAGCAGATGCAGCGCGCATCGTGTCCTCGCCGAGGATCCGTACGCCGTCGACCTCGCCGATGGTCGACGCGTACATCCGAGCGAGGCTCCGCGCGTTGGTGATGCCGTTCGCTGCGGGCCACTCCGTTGCATGCATCGACCGCGAGTTGAAGGGGTTGTTGTCCGGATCGAGCCCGAGCACAGCACCACTCATCGTCAGTGCCTTGAAACCGTTGGTTCCCGGGCCCATGATCGCCATCATCTGCTCGATCTCGGATGCATCCGCAGGCGGCGGCATCGAGGCGAGCGTGCTGACGCGATGTTCCTCCGACTCGGGCAACCCAATCCAGAAGTCAAGGCCGAGCGGGGCCGCAACTTCCTCGGCAAAGAAGCGCCCAACCGATCGCCCATCGACGCGGCGTACCAGCTCACCCGCAAGCCATCCGTACGTGTTGGCGTGATAGCCGTGAGCGGTCCCTGGTTCCCAGGCGGGTGCCTGCGCAGCCAGCGCGGCGACGATGGGATCCACGGCGAACAGATCGTCGAGGGTGAGCGGCGCGTCAACCCAAGCGAGGCCCGCCTGATGGCTCATCATCTGACGCACCGTGACCGACTCTTTGCCTGCTGCAGCAAACTCGGGCCAGTGCGACGCAACCGTGTCGTCGTAGGCGAGCGCGCCCCGCTCAACGAGCTTCGCCACGCAGATCGCCGCTGCACCCTTCGTGGTCGAGAACACCAGCTGAAGCGTTTCGTCAGTCCACGGACGTCCGGACGACTTGTCAGCGATACCGCCGAAGATGTCGACTGTCATCACGCCATCGACGTACAACGCAAACCCGGCCCCGAGTTCGGGGAACTCCTCGAAGTTTTGCTTGAAGGCGTCGGCAACCGCACCGAAGCCATCGTCCACGTGTCCGTTGATCTCGACCATTTCGTGACGGTAGCCAAGCCGGCGCGCGCCATCGCCACCGGCACTCTCACGGCCTACGCGCGGAAGTTGCTGTACCCGGACGGCACCGAGGAGTAGCGGACATAGCGCAAGGCATTGACCACGCGGCCATTCGGCAGCCGACGCCGATACGAGCCGACCATCTCGAGCCCTGCATTTTCGAGCACGCGCTGGCTCGCCTCGTTCGAGTCGGCACACTCAGCATGGATCGAGGGCACGCCTGCATCCAGCAGCGTTTTGACGAGAACAACAGCGGCATCTGAGGCGTACCCGTGACCGCGCCACGCCTCGCCCAACCAGTACCCCATCATCCACGCGCCGTCAGGACCGGGTTCCGCTCCGATCTGGCCTGCGATCACGGTTCGTTCGGGTGAGCCGTCGAGCGGCGGCACCAGGATCACGAACTGCAGACCGCGCTCACCCTCGTCGACACGTGCATCGCGCTGCATCAGCTCTGGCTCGTTCCATCCCTGCTCCTCGATGACCGTGGCATCGATCGTGAGGCGCAGGCCGGGCAGATCAGATTGCCGCACCGACCGCAGGTTCACGAGATCACCGGCAAACTCCGACGGCTTTCGCTTGGGTCGCATCGTCATGGCAACCAACGCCCCGATTCCGAGCGAGATCGGGATTCCGCTCAGTGACCGGAGCGACTTCTTTGCTCCGATCGCATCGACGCACGCTGACGTGAACGCATCCAACCCTGGGCGGTTGATCGTGCCGCATCGAATCGACTCACCGGAAACGTCTGCTCGAACATACTGACGCGACATCGTCGACCACATCGTGATGCCGAGTCCGATCGCCAATAGGGCAACTCCAGCAAGAAGTTGGCGCCGGTGTCTCCTCCACAGATTTCGCGCCATGAGGTCGTATCGGGTCGAGTGAGCGACACCTGTAGCTGGTCGACGGGCGAAACGGATCACAATCACCCGATCGCCCCAGCCATAGGCTGGGCCGTTGCTATGAGCAACGAAGCCCCCGACAGCACGCCCGACACTCCCCCACATCGCTACACGGCGGCCCTTGCACAAGACATCGAGACCAACTGGCAAGACCGCTGGGACGCCCAGGGTGCGTTCGAGACGCCGAATCCGACCGGACCTCTGGGCGACCCCGACCTCGTGGCACGGCGTGGCGAGAAGCTGTTCGTTCAAGACATGTTTCCCTACCCATCAGGCGTCGGCCTCCACGTCGGGCACCCGCTCGGGTTCATCGGCACCGACGTCTTCTCGCGCTACAAGCGGATGACGGGGCACAACGTGCTGTACACGATGGGCTTCGACGCGTTCGGCCTGCCCGCCGAGCAGTTCGCGGTGCAAACCGGCACCCACCCGGCCATCACGACCGAGGCGAACATCGCGAACATGCGTCGCCAGCTGCGACGCCTCGGACTCAGCCACGACATGCGCCGCTCCGTCTCGACCACCGATCCCGAGTTCTATCGATGGACGCAGTGGATCTTCAGCCAGGTGTTCAACGCCTGGTACGACGACTCCCCCGACGTCGACAAGGCTCGCCCGATCGCCGAACTGATCACCGAATTCGAGTCCGGCGCTCGCCCCACACCCGACGGCCGCGCGTGGGCCGACCTCAGCGTTGCCGAGCAAAACGAGATCGTCGACGACCATCGCCTGGCGTACGTGTCGGAGGCGCCCGTCAATTGGTGCCCCGGTCTCGGCACCGTCGTGGCCAACGAAGAGGTCACCGCCGACGGCCGCTCCGATCGCGGCAACTTCCCCGTGTTCAAGCGCAACATGCGCCAGTGGATGATGCGGATCACCACCTATGCCGACCGCCTGATCGAAGACCTCGACACACTCGACTGGACCGACGCGATCAAGGCGATGCAGCGCAACTGGATCGGCCGCAGCCACGGTGCCAAGGTCGACTTCACATCCGACGCCGGACCGATCACCGTATTCACCACGCGACCCGACACGCTGTTCGGCGCCTCGTTCATGGTGTTGTCGCCCGAGCACCCGTTCGTCGACCAACTGGCCAGCGCCGACAAGGCCGATGAGATCGCCGCCTACCGCGCTCAGGCCGAAGGCAAGAAGGACTTCGAACTCCAAGACGACACGCGTGAGAAGACCGGCGTGTTCACGGGCGCGTACGCCACCAACCCGGTCAACGGTGAGCAGCTGCCGATCTGGATCGCCGACTACGTGCTGATGGGCTACGGCACCGGCGCCATCATGGCGGTGCCATGCGGCGACGCTCGCGACTTCGAGTTCGCGCGCAAGTTCGAGTTGCCGATCCCGGCCATCCAGCAGCCGAGCGATGCATGGTTTGCCGAGCGCGAGATCGCGCCGACGCTCGACACCGATGCGTGGCCCGAAGCGTTCGTCGGCGACGGCGTGTACGTGCAGTCAGCGAGCGACTCCCTCGACCTGAACGGCATCGACAACAAGGTCGATGGCATCGCCAAGATGAACGAGTGGCTCGAATCCAACGGTCACGGCGAAGCGACCATCAACTACAAGCTGCGCGACTGGCTGTTCAGCCGCCAGCGCTACTGGGGCGAACCGTTCCCGATCGTCTATGACGAGACCGGCCTGCCCATGGCCG
>CALICC010000181.1 GCA_938049325.1 uncultured Ilumatobacter sp.
ATGTCTGCGTCGTGACCGAGCTGGACGAGGCCTCCCACCACCTTGCCCGCAAAGCTCGTGGCGTCGAGTCGGCCTTCGCCCGTGATGATCAGGTCGACGCGCTCGGGGTGATCGGGTTCGAGGTAGTCGAAGAGGTCGAGCTCGTCAGCGACCAGCTCGAAGCCGGGCATCAGTCGCCCGCCGAGTGCTGCGAGCGCACCACCGAGTCCGCCGGCCGCGCCACCGCCTTCGACCTCGGTGACATCGAAGTCGAAGTCGTCGTCGAACATCTGGACGAGTCGATCGAGTCGGCGTTCGAGCATCTTGATCTGAGCGGGCGACGCGCCTTTCTGGGGCCCGAACACCTTGGCGGCCTCCGTGAACGTCGTGGTGACGTCGCAGGCGACGAGGAGCTCGACCTGCTTGAGACGAGCGATCGCGTTGATTGCTCGGATCGCACCGAACCCGCCGTCGGTCGTTGCCGATCCGCCGAGCCCGACGATGATGCGCCGGGCACCTGCATCGAGAGCGTGGTCGATGAGTTCGCCGGTGCCGTACGTCGTGGCGTCGAGTGCCTCGTTCCCCTCGATCCCGCCCGCCAGCACGAGTCCGCTGGCGCGTGCCATCTCGATGATCGCGGTGTCGTTGGCAAAGCGCCAGCCGGCGTCGATCTGGTCGCCGAGCGGTCCGGTGACGTTCGTCGTGCGGTTGGGGCCGCCAAAAACATCGAGCAAGCCGTCGCCGCCGTCGGCCATCGGGATCTCCACACACTCGATGTTGAGCTCCCAGCAGGCATGGCCGATCGCCGCAGCGACCTCGTGTGCCGTTGCCGATCCTTTGAACTTGTCCGGCGCAGCCAGTACCCGCATCGCTGCTCAACCTATTCCCGAGATGGGCGTGGGGACTGTCACAGTGAATCCCGACTGAATAGGTAGGGATTGGCGGTAGTTTGTGCACATGGCAGCGACCGTTCGAATTCCCACCACCATGCGCCCACTGACGGGCGGCGAGAAGCAGGTACCGGTCGAGCCGGGCACGCTCAACGAGGTCATTGCGGCGGTTGAAGCTGCGCACCCCGGAATGGGAGAGCGGCTGCTGGACGAAGAGGGTGCACTGCGCAAGTTCGTCAACATCTTCGTCGACGACGATGACGTTCGTTACCTCGATGGTCTGGACACAGAGGTTGGCGACAACATCACCGTCTCGATCATCCCCGCTGTCGCCGGCGGCTGACACTCACGTCCCACGACGCGCTTCTCTGGGAGTCTGAGTACCTGTGCGGTACTCAAACGCCCAGAGAACGGGTTTACGAGCTGTTGGTGTGCCCAGGTTCGTGGTCAGCGACCCCTGGGTTGGCGATCAGAGCGTTCCGCTGATGGCGCCGGTGAGCCTGGTGGCAACACCGGTGGCCAGGTTGATGGAGTGGCTGCCTCCGTCCGGGCGCGATCGAAGCGGTTGGTCTCGCACGATCGACAGGGCCTCGCGTCGTCGACGACGCGATCCCGAACGATGGAACGAGTTGGCATGGTTGAGCACAGAGCGGAACAGGTACGCCCGTCGGTTCTCGACACGACGCCAGTTCGGCGACGCGAATGCGTTCAGCACGGCATCGGTGACGATGTCTGGCGCGTCATCGGGTCCGACGAGCACCGTGGCGTAGCGGGTCAGCTCGAGAGCATGATCCTCGTACACCTGCCCGTTTTCACGGGTATCGGCCTCGGTGGTGGTCATCACGTGTGTGTGACGCCACCGACCCACTCCCCGGGTGACAACCAATCGAGAAAATTCTCGCTTCTCTGTGCGATCGACGACCGGTGAGGTCGCGGATGACCCAGAGAAGGGGTTATGTGGTTGTCACGGCGGGCTTAGTCGGTGCGGTCTCCGGTGAGCACGTTTTGTGCGTCGTCGAGGATCGTTTCGTCGAAGATCGTGTCGTCGAGCTCGGCGTCGTCGATGGCGAGCCACACGAAGACGGCGGCCACCGCGGCGACCATCGGAACGACGATGAAGGCCCACACCTGGCCGAGTGCGTTCGGGTCGGTGTCGGCGAAGATCGCCGCGCCGAGCGAGCGTGCCGGGTTGGCACCGCCGCCGTCGAGGTCGAGCAGCACGAACGTCACGATGGCGTAGGCGCCACCGGTGAACGCAGCGATCGCGGACTTCGAGAAGCCTTGGCTGATCGACGACAGCAGCACCACCACGAGCACCACGCCGAACACCAGCTCGGCAGCCATGACCGATCCGGGGCTCGTGAAGCCCGAGTGATCCCAGCCGTTGACGCCGCTTCCGAAGCGCGTGAGGTCATTGATGCCGAACAGCAGCGCGGCACCCAGGATGCCGCCTCCGATCTGACCGACCCAGTCGCCCATCGCTTCACGCGGCGAGATCTCGCGCACGATCAGCAGCGCGAGGGTGAACATCGGATTCGCGACGGCGCCGATCACGCCGATCGAAATCGCGAGCGCGAGACCGAAGCACAAGGCAACGCCGATGTTGGACAGCGCGCCGTTAGACAGCACGAGGGCGCCGACCCCTGCCAACACCACGAAGGTGGTGCCGAACATCTCCGTGGTCACGTTTCGCAGCACCGACGATTCGGTCGCGTCGTCAGCGGTGTTCGTCTCGCTCGAAGTCATGCGATCACCGTAATCGCCCGGGCCAGGTCGCCGGTCGTTCTACCGCGGCGTTCGATGCACATGCCGTCGGATGGCTCGGCCGGGCGCCCGCGTGCACCCGCACCTTCGTAGGCTGGTCATCGTGCTCGGACTTGTCACAGCGGACGCTGCCGCACCGCTCGATCCTGACCTCGTGCCGCTCACCACCGCGTTGCGTGCTCGGCTCGGTGACGACGCGATCGCGGTCGTGTCGTGGGACGACGCGTCGGTCGACTGGGCTGCGTTCGATGCTGTCGTGATCCGTTCGACGTGGGACTACACCGAGCGCCTCGACGAATTCCTCAGTTGGGTCGAGCACGTCGATTCCGTCAGCCGACTCCTCAATGCGCCCGACGTCATCCGGTGGAACACCGACAAGCACTATCTCGCCGAACTCGAATCATTGGGTGTTCCGATCGTTCCGACCACGTATGTGGCGCCGGGGGAGGCGGCGCCCGAGGTCAGCGGTGTCCATGTCGTCAAGCCCACGGTCGGGGCGGGGTCGAGTGGCGCTCGACGCTGCGAACCGCACGAGGTCGCCGACCACGTCGCTGCGCTCCATCGCGACGGCTTCGCGGCGATGATCCAGCCGTATCTCTCACTGCTCGACGAGCGCGGCGAAACCGAGCATTGCTTCATTGTCGATGGTGGCGCCGAACGGGCCGGGCTGACGCTCAGCCACGCGTTCCGCAAGGGCGCGATTCTGGTCAGCACGACGTTCGAACAAGAGGGCGGGCTCTTCGCGAAAGAGGACGTCTCGCTGCGCGTGCCGTCACCGCCCGAGCTCGCCCTGGCAACCCGGGTGCTCGCCACCGACGCGGTGCAGCGACTCGGCGACATCGTGTTCGCCCGTGTCGACGTCGCACCGTTCGCCGATGCCGACGGCAACGAGTCGTTCGTGCTGATGGAACTCGAACTCGTCGAGCCGTCGTTCTACTTTCACCTCGACGACGGCTCCGTCGATCGCTTCGCGGACTCACTGCTGACGTGGCTCGAGGCGCGTGGACTGTGTGCGGCATCGTGAGTCGCCGCCGCTCGGAGCGCATGATCGTCAGTCGGGTGACCGGGACGGGTGACGACAAGGTCGTCGCTCGGCGGCCCGACGAATTGATCGTCGAGGAGCCGATGTCGATCCAGCTCGACGGCACGCTCGTGTCGTCGACGATGCGCACGCCCGGCCACGACTACGAACTCGCCGTCGGGTTCTGCCTGACCGAAGGGCTGTTGGCAGGAGCGCCGGTCATCGGTGTGCGGTATTGCGCTGACGGCAGCGCCGTCGACTCCGAGTTCAACGTGGTCACGGTCGAAACGGGCGGTCGCGCACCCGAGCCGACACCTCGCCTCGGCAACGTGTCGTCGAGTTGTGGCTGGTGCGGAAGCGAACAGCTCGACGACCTGTGCACGCGGCTCACGCCGCTCCCCGACGGCGGCGCGATCGACCTCGACGTGATCGGCGCGATCTCCGACACCGTGCTCGCAGGTCAGGGGTTGTTCTCGTCAACGGGTTCCGTCCACGCGGCAGCGGCATTCGACTCGTCGGGCAAGGTGCTCATCACCCGCGAAGACGTCGGCCGGCACAACGCTGTCGACAAGGTCATCGGGGCGCTCGCGCTCGGGCAACTCGATCTTCCGGCCCTGCCCGCTACCGGCACCGGGCTCTTCGTCAGCGGTCGGGCGAGCATCGAGATGGTGCAAAAGGCGTGGGCCGCCGGGTTTTCCACGCTGGTCGCGGTCAGTGCGCCCACCGCACTCGCGGTCGACGCCGCACGCCGGGCCAACCTCGTGCTCGCCGGGTTCATGCGCGATGGCGGCTTCAACGTCTACGCACCCGAACGCCTGCCGTAGCGCCCCAGCAACGGTGCGGTGCGTCCCCGCGACCGCGAAGGTGGCCTGGGCGGCAAGACGGTGCCCGCTTGCATCGATAGCCTGACCACATGTTGATGGAAGACGGTCTGAGTGTTGTCCACCTCTTGGCGAAGCCGACGCCGACCACCGACCGCGAAGCGGTGATCGCGGCAGTGAAAACAGCCGAAGCTGCTGACTGCCAGGTCATCACGGCAGCGATGCTCGGTCACAAGGCCGACATGTGCTTCATGGCGTTGTGCGCCGACTGGCGAACGTTGCGCCAGCTTCAATCGAGCCTCCAGCAAGCGGGGCTCGACGTCGTCGACAGCTATGTCTCGCTCACCGAGGTCAGCGAGTACGCCAAGGGGATGCCGCCCGAGATGCTGCGCGGCCGGCTGCATCCGGTCATCCCGCCGGAAGGGCTCAACGCATTCTGCTTCTATCCGATGAGCAAGAAGCGTGAAGCGCACGCCAACTGGTTCTCGACGCCCTACGAACGTCGCCAGGAGATGATGATGGAGCACGGCAAGAGCGGCCGGGCGTTCGCTGGCAAGGTGGCTCAGGTCATCTCCGGCTCCACAGGCCTCGACGACTTCGAGTGGGGCGTCACGCTGTTTGCAAAGAGTCCTGACGTGATCAAGGAAGTCGTGTACACCATGCGCTTCGACGAAGGCTCGGCGTTGTACGGCGAGTTCGGAGCGTTCTACGTCGGCTATCTCGAGTTCATCGAGAACATCATCTGAATTCGACGACGACGCGATCCACGTCGTCGGGCTCGTCCGCTCCGTCGCTGTCGAACACGAAGCGATCAAACCAGGCCCGATCCGGGTCGCCATTGCGGCCGAGGTCGGTGATGCCGGTCGGACCGTTGTAGTTGATCTGGCGCTCGTCGAGGCCGATCTTGCACTCTTCGAAGCTCGTGCAGGGCCGCCCGCCAGCCGACACGGAGGCCATCTGCGTCGCGATGACCCCAGGGTTGTCGGACTGCGCCTGCACAGCGGCGAGGCTGATCAGGTTGACGCAATCGTCGACCTGTGCGGCGAACGGAGCGGGGTCTGGGTCGTCGTCGGTCACCGGAAGAACGATCTGCGGTGCGAGGCCGACGATTCGTTCGCGCAGGTCATCGGGGAGCTCGGCGATGACCGGCCGCGCTTCGACCGAACGGCCGGCATCGTTGACGATGACGCGCGTGATCGACGCTGCGGAGCGCTCGCCGACCGCAGTGAGGAACTGTGCGATGAAGCCACCGTCGCCGAGCACGATGATCACGGGTGCCTCGCTCGTGAGTACCGACGTGACGTCGTTGCTGAGATCTTCGTCGCCGACAGCGACTGCGATCGTGGTGAGTTCGGCGATACCGATCTCGTCGGCGACAGCCTGCGCGTACGGACGGCCGTAGGCGTCATCGATGTGCACGATGGCGATGCGGCGTGCGCCGGTGAGCTCGGCCTGCTGAGCGATCGCGACGGCCTGGAGCGAGTCGGACGCGATGGTGCGGAAGAAGAGTCCGTCGTCGGGGAAGTTGTCGAGTGCGATCGCGCTGGCGCTCGGTGAGCACGAGACCACGCCAGCTCCGACAGCTGCGTCGAGGGCGCCGAGTGCGTTGTTCGACGAGGTCGGGCCGATGATCGCGTCGACGTCTTGGTCGATCAACGTCTCGATGGCCTGCTGCGCGTCGTCGGCCGAGCCGCCTTCGTCTCCGATGATCAGTTCGACCTCGTTGCCGAGGACACCGCCTGCTTGGTTGACGGCGTCGACAGCATCTTGTGCTGTTTCGGTCAGTGCCGCTCCGACCGCGGTGTCACCTGCCGGGATCAGCGCTCCGATGCGCAGCGTCCCGTCGTCGATGCGCGGAGTCGGAGGCTGCGTGGTGGTGGTGACGACTGCGACCGTGGTCGAGCTCTCGCTGCTGCCACTGCATGCAGCGACGAGCGCGAGGCTCCCCAATGCGACACCCAGGGTGCTTGCGCTCCGAACCATCGCTGTCAACGTACCCGGCGACCTGACGACTCCACAGGCACTGCCGGGCTCGCGAGGCATATGATCCCGTGATCGACGACCTGATGACACACTCCCACTTCGCATGACGACCATCGTGCAGGTGCGCAAGGATCACATCGACCGGGCGGCCACGGCGGGCCCCAACGGACGCGACTACTGCACCGCGCTTTCGGCGATCACTGACGAGTGGGTGCTCGAGTTGTTCGCACAAGCATTCGCCGACAACCCGACGAGTTCGTCGGTGGCGCTGCTCGCCGTGGGTGGGTACGGGCGCGGCGACCTGTCACCACAGAGTGATCTCGACTTGTTGTTGATCCACGATGCCAAGCCGCGCAAGGTCAAGAACGAGATCGAGCCAATCGCGAGTGCGCTCTGGTATCCGCTGTGGGATTCAGGGGTCAAGCTCGGTCACGCGGTGCGCCGCGTCGACGAACAGATCGAACTCGTCGGGAGCGACCTCGATTCGGCGACGGCGCTGCTCACCGCCCGGTTCCTGGCGGGCGACGCCGACATCGCCGCCGATGTGATCACCCGCGGTCGCAGTTCGTGGGCGAAGAATCGCAAGACCTTCCTGTCGTCATTGCGCGATCGGGTGCGTCAACGCCAGTCCGAGTCGGCCGATGTCGCCTACCGGCTCGAACCCGACCTCAAGAACGGTCATGGTGGACTTCGCGACGTCCAGACCGTGTGGTGGGCTGCGGCGAGTGGTCTCGATGTGATGCAGCAGGATCTCGCCGACCTCGACGACTGCTACGACACACTGCTGCGCGCTCGCGTCGCCTTGCACCTCGCGACCGGTCGTCCCGGCGAGGTCATGCGCCTCGAGGATCAAGACGCGATCTCCGAGCGGGGTGGGTGGACCGATGCTGACGCGATGATGGCCGACGTCGCCACAGCGGGCCGCACGGTCAGCTGGTTGTGCGACGAGGCGTGGAACCGAGCGATCGAGCGCGACCCCCAGGCCGACCGAGCGATTGCACCCGGTGTGGTGCTGCGCAACGGCGAGATCGAACTGACCGATGGCGCCGACCCGCGCGCTGACCCGACGCTGACACTGCAGGCTGCGGTCGCTGCTGCTCGCAACGACTGCCGGATCGGCCGCGCCACCCTCGAACGGATGAACGCCGAGGTCGAGGTGTGGCCCGGCGATTGGCCCGTCGGTGCGCGCACCGAACTCGTCGCGCTGTTACTCGAAGGTCACCGGGCCATTCCGGTGCTGGAGGCGCTCGATCAGAGCGAACTCGTTGCTCGGTTCCTGCCCGAGTGGGAGCCGGTGCGATCGAAGCCGCAGCGCAACGCGTATCACCGCTTCACGGTCGATCGGCACCTGTGGGAGGCCGCAGCCAACGCGGCCGAACTCGCAGGTTCGGTGAGCCGGCCCGACCTACTGGTGATCGGTGCGCTCCTGCACGATCTCGGGAAGGGATACCCGGGTGACCACACCGAGGTCGGCATGGACCTCGTGCGCTCGATCGCCCCACGCTTCGGCTACGGGCCACAAGACGTCGAGACACTCGTTGCGATGGTCGAGCACCACCTACTGCTGCCCGATGTGGCGATGCGCCGCGACCTTGCCGACGAAGCGACGATCGACCTTGTTGCTGGCCTCGTCGGAACGGTTGAGCGGCTCGAGCTGCTGTGTGCGCTCACCGAAGCCGACTCGAAAGCGACGGGTCCGTCGGCGTGGGGCAACTGGAAGGCCGGTCTCGTCGACGAGCTCACGGCCCGGACGAAACACGTGCTCGGGGGAGGAGCCGCGACCGAGGTCAAGTGGCGGCTGTTCCCCGACGCTGACACGCTGTCGAAGATGGCGGCGGGCGAGGTCGATCTGTCGCTCAACGACGACTTGATCACGGTGGTGAGCCCTGACTCGTCGGGGTCGTTCAGCCAGGTCGCAGGCGCGCTGTCGTTGCACGGACTCGACGTGTTGACCGCCCGCGCCCACTCCGACGAACAAGGGATGGCGGCATCGCAGTTCCGTGTGGTGTCGTCGTCTGGTGACCTGAATTGGCGTTCGGTCAAGGCCGATCTGCGTAAGGCACTCGCCCACGAGTTGGCCATCGAAGCTCGTCTCGTCGAGCGTGCGGCCACGTACAAGCGGCGCCGCAAATTGCAAGCCGATGCGCCCGGGCCCCCGGTGGTGAAATTCATCGAGGGTGGATCGAGCAACGCAACGGTCATCGAGGTGCAAACCGTGAGCAAGATCGGCATCTTGCATCGGATCACCAAGGCACTCAGCGAGCTCGGTCTCGACATCCGCCATGCGACGATCCACACGATCGGTGTGGAGGTCGTCGACACGTTCTACGTCCGCACACGGTCGGGCTCACTCGTCACGAGCGCGGCGCACCGCAAGGAGATCCTGAAGGCGCTGCGCCACGTCGTGTCGTGATCATCGACCCCGCTCCCAGCTCGGCCGGGATGATCGCGTAGGTTTGACGTTGTGACGGCTGATGCACGCGACCTGGCGCGATGGAGCGAGACGTTGGCTGCGATTGCGCGGACCGGCATGGCCTTCACCGAGAACCTGTACGAGCGCGAACGGTACGAAGAAGTGCTGCACGTCGCGGGCGACATCAAGGCAGCGGCACTCGACGCCGACGACGACACGGTCGCCGTCGAGCGCGAGATCGATCACTTCGTAGGGGAGTGGATGGAGTCGATCGGTGAAGGTGTTCCCGGCTACGTCACGCCGAAGACGGCGGTTGGTGCCATCGTCGGCAACGACCGTGGGGAGATCTTGCTGGTGCAGCGCAAGGACTCCGGCATCTGGCTGTACCCCACGGGCTGGGCCGACGTCGGTTACTCGCCTGCCGAAGTCGCGGTCAAAGAAGTCAGCGAGGAGACGGGCATCGATTGCGACGCGCAACGGCTGCTCGGTGTCGTCGATGGCCAGCGGATGGGCTTCAGCCGATTCGGTATGTACATGCTGTTGTTCCACTGCACGGCGACCGGCGGTGAGTTGACGCCGCACCCGTTGGAGACTGCCGACGTCGGTTGGTTCGCCCGTGACGCGCTCCCCGAGGTGACGGCTGGCGCCCAGTGGTGGGGACCAATGGCCTTTGCCGCGATCGACGGCGATACGAACGACGCGACGTTCGATCCCGTCCGACCGGACGTGTGGCGACCGGCGTAGCCGGGACTCGCAACTAGTCCTGGTCGCGGAGGAACTGCTCGACTTCGTTCATCAGCTCGTCAGGGTCGATCGGAGCTGCTGAAGAGAGGTCGTCGCTCGGTTCGTTCTCGCCGTCAGACATCTGCTCGAGTCGGGCGAGGTATTCGACCATGTCGTCGTCGTCGCCGATGAGCGCAGCGACACGTGCGTCGTACTCGGCAGCTTCGGGTGCGAGGCGCGTGAGTGGTGCCGGGGTGCCGATCATCGTGCACGCTCGTTCGACGAGTGCCATCGACGCCTTGGGTGACGGAATCTGCGAGGCGTAGCCGGGGACCGCAGCCCACAGCGACGCGGTCGGGAGACCGGCACGATGCAGTGCCTCCTGCAGGACGCCGACGATGCCCGTCGGACCTTCGTACTGTGAGCGCTGTAGCTCGAATCGTTCGATCAGTCCGTCGTCGGAAGCCGTGCC
This sequence comes from uncultured Ilumatobacter sp., assembly GCA_938049325.1. Classification (GTDB taxonomy): domain Bacteria; phylum Actinomycetota; class Acidimicrobiia; order Acidimicrobiales; family Ilumatobacteraceae; genus Ilumatobacter_A. The sequence goes on from CALICC010000181.1 coordinate 10,067, forward strand.
GATGAGCGGAACCGGGCGTGAGTGCGGCACGTCGGCCAGCAGCGCGCCGAGTGAGATCGCCATGGCAGCCCCGAAGTACTCGGCGACTTCGACAACCTGCTCGGCGAAGAGCCGCCAGCGAAGTGCCGGTTCTGGACCGAGCATGAGGATCACGTCGGCGCCGGGCAGCGATGCCGACCACAGACCGACTTTGGGCCAGACGATCGACCGGTTGCGTTCGGCATCGAGGCGCACCTGCGGCCGAACGGTGGCGAAGTCGGTGAACGTTTCGGGGTCGATTTCGGCGAGCGCGTCAGCGCCCCACGCTTCGATCATCGTGGTGATCGCAACCGACGCCGCGTCTCCAGCGTCGTTCCAACCGGTGAAGCCAGCAATGAGCACCGGTCGGTCAAGCGACGGCGAAGCCAGCGAGCGCACGTGATCCATCACCACACCGACACGCTATCGGCCAGAGATGCGCCCCTCCTGCGCCGAGCGCTCGGCGTGGATCGTCTGCGGGTGCAACCGCGTGGGCCGTATCCTCACCGCATGAGCACCGAGATGCCCGACAGCGCCACGATCGAGATCGCCACCGAGGTCGATGATGAAGTGGTCGCTGCGTTCGAACATCTGATCCCGCAACTCTCGTCGTCGTCGCCGGCGCCGAGTCGAGAACTGCTCACGGAGCTCGTCGACGGTGACGACACGGTGCTGTTCCTCGCTCGTGTCGACGGCGCGATCGTCGGAAGTCTGACGTTGGCGTTCTATCGCATTCCGACCGGCATGAAAGCGTGGATCGAAGACGTGTTCGTCGATGACGCTGCCCGCGGGCATGGTGTCGGCCGGGGGCTCAACGAGGCGGCGCTCGACGAAGCTCGCCGGCGCGGGGCGAAGAACGTCAGCCTCACCAGTCGGTCGACACGCGAGGCGGCCAACCGGCTGTATCAGCGCATCGGTTTCAAGCCACGCGACACGAACGTCTACCGCTTCGATCTCTGAGACCTGCCGCGGTTCAGTCGTCGGTGATTCGACGGAGGTCTTCGGCCGCCTGACGCACTTGCCAATCGCGATCCGTCAACGCCTGCTCGATGGCGGCGTCGACGCGCGGACCGTGGGTCGGATCGTCGATGAACGGCGCGAGCGCCAGCACGGCGCGCCGCCGAACTGCGGGCTTGTCGCTTCCAGCTGAGATGATCGTGTCGACAGCTCGTTCGTCACCGATCGCGCCGAGCGCCGCGACCGCTGACTCGCGCACGAGCGGTTCGTCAGCGTCGGCGGCGAGCGCGATGAGTCGAGCGACGATCTCGTCACGGTTTGACTCATGCTCGCCGCATGTCCACGCAGCGACCTCCACGACCCGCGGATCGACGTCGTCGAGGGCCTGCAACATGTCGACGCCGGGATGGGTGGCAGCGACCTCTGCGGCGCGTCGCCGCACGACGAGGTCGGGGTCGGTGAGCGCGATGCGGATCATGTCGTCGGTCAGTTCACCGAGACGCTCCAGGGCGCCAAGCGCTGCGGCGCGCACCGTTGC
>CALICC010000182.1 GCA_938049325.1 uncultured Ilumatobacter sp.
GGTCATCTCGAACGCAAGCTGCACCACCAACTGCTTCGTGCCATTGGTCAAAGTCCTCGACGATGCCTTCGGTGTGTCGCAGGGTCTCATGACGACGGTCCACGCCTACACCGGTGACCAGGCGCTGGTCGACGGTCCGCACAGCGACCTGCGCCGTGCCCGTGCTGCCGCGATCAACATCATCCCGACCTCGACCGGTGCCGCTCGCGCCACGTCGCTCGTCATGGAATCGATGAAGGGCAAGCTCGACGGCACCGCACTGCGCGTGCCCGTCCCGACCGGTTCGCTCACAGACTTCACCGCCAACTTGAAGAAGTCGGTGTCGGTCGAAGAGATCAACGCAGCCTTCAAGAAAGCTGCCGAGGGCAAGCTCGCCGGCGTCTTGAAGTACACCGAAGACCCGATCGTGTCGAGCGATATTCAGGGCGACCCGCACTCGTGCGTTTTCGACGCTGGCCTCACGATGTCGATGGGCAAGATGGTCAAGGTCAACGGTTGGTACGACAACGAGTGGGGCTACTCCAACCGCCTCGTCGACTTGACCATGTTCACCGGTTCCAAAGTCAAGCGCTGAGCCCGACTCGATGAGCGAGATCAACGTGGCCGACATTCCGCGGCTCGAGGATCTGGAGTCGTCGCTGGGTGATCTGTCGGGCAAACGCGTCTTCGTGCGTGCCGACTTCAACGTTCCGCTCGACGAGGCCGGAACGATCACCGACGACTTCCGGATTCGCGCGGCGCTGCCGACGATCAACTGGTTGACCGAACGCGGTGCGACGGTGGTCTGTGCCAGTCACCTCGGCCGCCCGAAGGGCGAGCCGAACCCGAAGTATTCGATGGACCCGGTCCGCGCTCGGCTCGCCGAGCTCGCTCCGGGCGTCGAGTTGCTCGAGAACCTGCGCTTCGACCCCGGTGAAACGGGGAACGACGCGGCGTTCGTCGATCAGCTGGTCGATGGGATCGATGGCTACGTGAACGACGCATTCGGTGCGTCGCACCGCTCGCACGCTTCGATCGTCGGCCTGCCGGGACGTGTGCCCGCTGCAATGGGTCGGCTGCTCGAGAAGGAGGTCGAGGTGCTCCTCGGCCTGCGGAACAAACCGAAGCACCCGTTCGTCGCGGTGCTGGGCGGTGCCAAGATCTCCGACAAGCTCGGCGTGATCGAGGCATTGCTCGAAACCGTCGATGGCATCATCATCGGTGGGGCCATGTGCTTCACGTTCTTCGCCGCACAGGGCAAGCCGATCGGTAACTCGCTGTTCGAACCCGACATGGTCGACACCTGCAAGGAGTTGCTCGACACGGCAGCTGCACAGGGAAAGACCATTCACCTTCCCGACGACATCACCGGCACCGACGCCGACGGCAACTTCGCACAGTTCGGATCGCGGTTGGGCGACGGATCGATCGGCTACGACATCGGTCCCGGGTCGGCAGCGGCGTTCACCGATGTGATCATGGAGGCGCGCATGGTGTTCTGGAACGGCCCGATGGGCATGTTCGAAGACGAACGCTTTGCGTCCGGCACCCGCACGTTGGCGCAGGCCATGGCCGACACCAAGGCCTTCACGGTCGTCGGTGGCGGAGACTCTGCCGCCGCGCTTGCGCAGTTCAAGCTCGACGACGATGTGTCGCACGTCTCGACCGGCGGCGGCGCCAGCCTCGAACTCCTCGAAAACGGTGACCTTCCCGGGCTCGCCGCACTCCGAAACTAAGGACCTCACATGGCACGCAAACCACTCATCTCCGGCAACTGGAAGATGAACCTCAATCACTTCGAAGCGATCCAGAATGTGCAGAAGCTGCACTACTTGATCCACAAAGAGGTGTTCGATGACGTTGACGTGTCGATCCATCCGCCGTTCACCGACATCCGGTCGATTCAGACGTTGGTCGAGAGCGAGGAACTCGAGTTCGCTCTCGGTGCGCAGCACTGCCATAGCGAAGACACCGGCGCGTTCACGGGCGAGGTGTCGCCGGCATTCCTCGCAAAGCTGAACACCGAATACGTCATCTGCGGTCACAGCGAGCGGCGGGAAATCTTCGGTGAGACCGACGAGATCGTCAACGCGAAGGTATTGGCCATCCTCAAGCACGCCATGACGCCGATCCTGTGTTGCGGTGAGACGCTCGACGAGCGCGAAGCCGGAGGCACCGAAGACAAGGTGCTCGGCCAGATCGCAGCCGGCCTCGCTGGGGTGAGCAACGAGCAGATCGCGTCGATGGTCATCGCATACGAGCCGATCTGGGCGATCGGCACCGGTAAAACCGCCACGTCCGAAGATGCACAAACGGTGTGCGCCGCGATCCGCACGAAGATTCGTGACATGGCCGACGATGTCACCGCCGATGCGGTGCGCATTCAATACGGCGGCTCGGTCAAGGCAGGTAACGCCGCGGAATTGATGAGCCAGCCCGACATCGACGGTGCGCTCGTCGGCGGCGCAAGCCTCAAGCCAGACTTTGTCGAATTGGTTCGCAACGGAGCAGGATGATTTTTGAGGTACGATTTACGATTTACGAGCACCCGTTTCGTAAATCGTAAATCGTAAATCGTAAATTGCTCACCCCCTTCCTCTGGGTCGCCGTTTTGC
>CALICC010000183.1 GCA_938049325.1 uncultured Ilumatobacter sp.
AGGCTCGCCTGCGCGATCTTGCCGGTGAGTTCCGCGTCGAACGGCGTGAGGTCGACGACCATCAGGTGGTTGTCGGTGCCTCCCGACACCAGGCGGAAGCCTTCGTCGGCGAGCGCTGCAGCCAGAGCCGACGCATTCGCGACGACCTGGGCTGCGTATTCCTTGAACGACGGATCAGCAGCTTCGCGGAACGCGATGGCCTTGCCAGCGATCGCATGCTCGAGCGGGCCACCCTGCCAGCCGGGGAACACCGCCTTGTTGATCGCCTTCGCGTGGACTTCCTTGCTCAGGATGCAACCACCGCGCGGCCCGCGCAGCGTCTTGTGCGTTGTGAACGTCACGATGTCGGCATACGGCACCGGGTTGGGGTGAGCGCCACCGGCGACGAGACCAGCGAGGTGCGCGATGTCGAACATCAGCAGTGCGCCGACTTCGTCGGCGATTGCCTTGAACGGCTCCGGGTCGAGACGGCGCGGGTACGAGGTGGTGCCGGCAACGATCATCTTCGGGCGATGCTCGAGCGCGAGTTCGCGCACGTTGTCCATATCGATGCGATCTTCGGCGCCGGTGCCGTAGGCGACGAAGTTGTAGAGCAGACCCGACGCGTTGACCGGCGAGCCATGCGTGAGGTGGCCACCGTGATCGAGGCTGAGTCCCAGCACGGTGTCACCGGGCTCGAGCAGCGCCTGATACACGCACATGTTGGCGTTGGCCCCTGAGTGCGGTTGCACGTTGGCGTGCTCGGCACCGAACAGCTCCTTCACGCGGTCGATCGCCAGCTGCTCGATCGAGTCGACCACCTGGTTGCCGCCGTAGTAGCGCTTGCCCGGGTACCCCTCGGCGTACTTGTTGGTCAGCACCGAGCCGGTCGCTGCCATCACCGCAGGCGAGGTGAAGTTCTCACTGGCGATCAGCTGCAATCCGGTCGTCTGACGTTCGACTTCAGCGTCGAGCAGAGCCTGGACCTCGGTGTCGGGATTGGTGGTGGTGGGAAACGGCATCGTGATTCCTTGAGGTGGTTCGGGAGTGAATGGTGCATCGTCATGTCATGGAGCGGGTCCGCCCCAAGACCCGACGACGTCAGAAGTTGCTTTCGAGCGCAGTGATCTGGTCGACGCGACGCTGGTGGCGGCCGCCTTCGAAGCTGGTACCGACAAAGGTCGTGACGATCTCCTCGGCGAGTCCGGTGCCGACGACGCGACCGCCCATCGAGAGCACGTTGGCGTCATTGTGCTCGCGGGCCATTCGCGCGGTGTAGAGGCAATTGCACAACGCTGCGCGAACTCCGCGGACCTTGTTGGCGGCGAGCTGCTCACCTTGACCGCTCCCGCCCAGCACGATGCCGAGATCGGCATCGCCCGCAACGACGGTCCGGCCGACGCCGGCACAAATGTCGGGATAGTCGACGGACTCGGTCGAGTGGGTGCCCTGGTCGTCGACCTCGTGGCCTGCGGCCGTGAGGAACGAGACGAGGTGGGACTTGAGGTCGTATCCGGCGTGATCGGATCCGATTGCAATACGTGCCATCGCCACCCGAGTGTACGAGCCGCGTCGCCGCTGACGCGCGGACGGCGCGCCAACCTCGTGCATCCCAGGAGACCTAACGTTCACGAATGCGCAGACACCTCGCCCTCGTCGTGGTCGGAGCGCTCGTGGCCTCCGCGTGCAGCGACGACGGCAGGAACGCCTCGGTGTCCGAGAACGCATGCGACGAGCTCGACGTCGACCGGCTCGACGGACGCTTCGGTCTCTCGGTCGCGAGCACGTCATTCGAGGGCCTTGGCGCAGAGGAGTGTGCCGTGGATCTGATGGATGGTTCGAGTCTGCTGATCAGCATTCACGACTCGATCCCGCGCGAAGACCTCGACGAGATCGGCGCGACAGAATGGCTCGACAACCTGGCAGCGCGCCGCACGGGGTCCATCCACATCTCAGCCGGCCTGTTCGACGAGGAGCTCGCGACGCGCACCGTCGCCCGAGACGGCGATCGATTCGTTCGCATCGATCGGAGCTGGGACGACCCCGAATTCGCACCGCTTCCCGGTGCGCTCGAGCCGGTCGCGGAGTTTCTGCTCAGCACGAGCGAACCCGTCAGCATCGCGGAACGCATCGATCAGCTCGGCGGACTTCCGACCGAGTTCACCTGGGAGTGCCGAAGCTTCTTGATGACCGGAACGGGTTCGGCACAACTCACGCTCGTCTTGCAGCAAATGTCCGAGATCGACCCCGACGGCGTCAGCACGGGCACGGCACTCGTCGGCATCGACGCCAGAGGCTCGGTCAACTTCGGCGCTCGAAGCCTCGACCCCAGCGCTGCGTGCGATGACATCGCAGTCGAGCCATCTGCATCGACAGCCACCGAACAGGCCGCATCATCGCTGTCCGAGCAATGGACCGTTTCGGCGGCTCGAATCGACTACTCGACCACCGGCGAGGGAGCGGGCGGTGGATGTGTCGTGATGGTCGCCGATGTGTCGGAGATCGTTATCGCCGCGCCCGACGGCACCGACATCGCCGTTCCTGACCTCGTGCTCACCAACACAGGTTTCGGCTCCCACTTTCCGGACGGATGCCGGTATCCCGATTTCACCTCCGAGTGAGGTGTGCGATCGAGAGGTGACGGGGTGACGTGTGTCCAAGGCGAGGGGGCGAATCGTTTCGTGAGCGGCGCGATTCGTACTGTTCTCGTTCGTGACGCTCGATCCTCGAACCCCTGTCATCGTCGGCGCTGGCCAGTACCTCCATCGCGCCGACGACCTCGATGACGCTCTCGAACCTGCCGCCTTGATGGAACGCGCCGCGTTGGCGGCGTGCGCCGATGCCGGCCTCGACGGACCACCACCGGCCGATGCCGTCCGCGTCGTCAACGTCATCGGCTGGCGGTATCGCAATGCGCCGCGGTTCCTCGCCGAACGCCTCGGCATCACCGACGCCGAACTCGGCCAGTCGGCCAACGGTGGCAACAGCCCCCAGGGCCTCGTCAACCGGACGTCGCTCGACATCGCTGCGGGCAACGTCGACGTAGCGGTGCTGGCCGGGGCCGAAGCGTTCCGCACCTACATGCGCGCTCGCAAGCAGGGCGTCACGCTCGAATGGCCCAAAGCTGACGACGACGACAATCCCGTCCAGCTCGGCGACGAACTCGACATGAATCATCCGGCCGAACGCGAACGCGGCATCGTCATGCCCGTGCAGGTCTACCCGATGTTCGAGACCGCGCTCCGCGCTGCGGCGGGGCGCACGGTCGAAGAGCACCAGCAGCACCTCGGCAAGCTGTGGTCGGATCTCAGCCACGTGGCCGCCGGGAACCCCTACGCGTGGATCCGCGAACCGAAGTCACCCGAGGAGATCATCACCGTCGGCCCACGTAACCGCATGGTCGGCTTCCCCTATCCGAAGCTGATGAACTCGAACAGCGACGTCGATATGGGCGCAGCGCTCATCATGTGCTCGGTCGAGGCTGCTCGCCGGATGAACATCGACGAAGACCTGTGGGTGTTTCCGCAGTCGGGCACCGACTGCCGCGAGCACAACTACATGTCGGAACGCGACAGTTTCACGCGCACCCCCGCTGTCGAACTCGGTGGGCGGCGCGTCCTCGAACTCGCCGATACCACCATCGACGAGGTCGAACTCATCGATCTGTACTCGTGCTTCCCGTCGGCGGTCCAACTCGGTGCCCAGTCGCTCGGCATCGATCTCGATCGCCAGTGGTCGCGAACCGGCGGTCTCGCGTTCGCGGGCGGTCCGTGGAACAACTATCCGATGCACGCGATTGCGACCGTGGTCGGTGAGCTGCGGGAAAAGCGCGACGCAACAGGCCTCGTGTGGGCGAACGGCGGCTATGCGACGAAGCACTCGTTCGGGGTCTACGCCGCCACTCCCCCTGCCAACGGTTACCGCCACGAACAGCCACAAGACGAGATCGACGCCCTGCCGAAGCGCTCGGTCGCCATGGGCGATGACGCCGCCGGTTCCGTCGACATCGAGGCCTACTCGGTGATGTTCTCGCGCGAGGGCGAACCCGAAACAGCGCTGGCGTCGTGCCTGCTCAACGACGGACGTCGAGCATGGGGTTCGTCGAACGACCCGTCGATTGCTGCCGCGATGTGCGACGGCGAATGGGTCGGCGTCACCGTGCAGCTCGACGCGGAGGGCACCGTCAAGATCTGACGATCACCCGCCGTCGACGTTGTCGTTGCCCGCCAGCGTGCCCCGATCGGGACAGTTGTCGGAGATGTATGCAATCGACGGCGAGATGTCGAACTGCTCGGTGTTGAGTGTCGGATCGTTCACCACCGACGGAAGTTCGGCTGCGAAGAGGCCGGCGGCAGCTGGAAGCACGCCGTCGGCATCGAGTGGCGTCTTGATCGAGATACTGGGATCGTCGGTCCCGAACTCGGCCAGCGCAGCGATCCAGACCACGGCCAGCGCGTCGATCACCGGCTCGTCGGCCCCCGCCTCGGCGAGGAGCGCTTGCGCTCGTGCGGCTCGCCGCAACCACGGCGCGGGCACGTCGACGGTCAGCGCCTGACGATTGCTCTCGATCTCGGCCGGCAAGTTCGCCGCCATGTCCTCCACCGCCGACACCAGCGCCTCGGAAGCGGCGACTTCGAGCGTCGCGGCCGAGCCGGGCCCCTGCGAGATCCACGCCAGCGAGAGCGCCTGAATCGACCCGGCGAACGTGCTCCACCCCCGACAGAAATCGTCGTCGCTCTCGAGCCCCGGCACGCCTGTCTCGGAAACTGGCTCGATCGATTCGACGACCTCATCGACTGGCCCGTCATTGGCCGTCGCTGGACCGCCCACCGAGACGTCGGTGAAGAGGTCACCCGGCTGATCGGTCGCGACCGTGTTCGGCGTCGGCTCGACGACGGGCTCGCCGATGCCGTCGCTTCCAGCGCAGCCCGTCAGGGAGACAGCCGCGGCGACGACGACCCGAGCACAGCAGCGGGAGAGGCGGTGTGGTCTGCTCATCTTCTCCAGTGTGCACGACTGCCTGGCATGCTCGGCGGCATGACGAACTCTGAGCTGGTAGCTCCTTCTCGTCCTCGCGTGATCCTCGACTGCGATCCCGGGCACGACGATGCCGTGGCGCTGGTCGTCGCCGCCCACTTCTGCGATGTGCAGGGCGTGACGACCGTGGCTGGCAACGCCCCGCTCGAGCAAACGACACACAACGCACTCGTCATCCGCGACCTCATCGGCCTCGACGCTCCGATCCACCGCGGCAGTGACCGACCACTCGTCGCTGCGCCGCGGCACGCCAGTTCCATCCACGGGAAGTCGGGCCTCGACGGCGCCGACCTGCCGGCGCCGACCACCGAGCTCGACGGTGTCGACGCGATCGAGTTCATCGTCGAAACGTGTCGAGCCGACGAAGGGCTCTGGCTCATTCCGACCGGCCCGCTCACCAACATCGGACGAGCGTTCAAGATGGCGCCCGACGTTGCGAACCGGCTTGCGGGGGTCTCGCTGATGGGCGGCGGAAGCTTCGGCAACTTCTCCGCATCCGCCGAATTCAACATCTGGGCCGACCCCGACGCTGCTGCAATCGTGTTCGATGCGTTCGATCCGTCGACACCAGGGAACCCCGACGGGCGGCTCGTCATGGCGGGACTGGACGTGACCCATCAGTTTCAACTCACCCCATCACGAATCGAACGCACCCGCAAGCTCGGCGGAACACTTGCCCCAGCGCTGGCGGGACTGTTCGAATTCTTCTCGGCCGCATACATCGAGCGTCACCACCCCGGCGCAATGCAGGGTGCCGCTCTGCACGACCCGCTCGCCGTGCTCGCCGTCACGCACCCGGAACTGTTCGAGCGCGAGCACCGCCATGTCGTCGTCGAGACACGCGGCGAACACACCGCCGGTATGACCGTGATCGACGAACGCCTCCTCCGCGAGCGTTCGGCACCGAACTGTGAGGTTCTCACCGCGGTCGACGACGCAGCCGCGTTCGCTCTGGTCGTCGAGGCCGTCGCCGCCTTCACCTAACACCCAGCTGGGTCCTTTCGGTCCCGGCACCATCGCTACCCAGTGGGCTGATCTCACCGTCGTAAGGTGACGTGGGTGACCGATTCGTTTCCTCGCCAGTACGCACGAACCCAGCGATTCACCCTCGGGGAGCCACGCAATCTGGTCGTGTCGCCAGACGGCGATCGGATCGTCTTCCTCCGCAGCAGCGCGGGCGACGACCCGGCGAACTCGTTGTGGGTGCACGATGTGCCCACCGGCGAGGAGCGCGAGGTCGCCGACCCACACCATCTCCTCGCCACCGGTGACGCCGGGGCCGTCACCGACGAAGAACGCGCTCGTCGGGAACGCACACGCGACGGGTCGACGGGCATCACGTCCTATGCGACCGACAGCGCGTGTCAGGTCGCCGCGTTCGCGCTCAACGGCGAACTCTTCGCTGCGGGACTGCTCAGCGGCCAGGCGCGCAAGATCCCGATCCACGGCCCGGTGTTCGACCCGCGGCCCGATCCCACTGCATCGCGTCTCGCATACGTGTGCGGTCCCGAACTCAGGATCGGCGAGCTCGACGGGTCGTCGCGAGTGCTGGCAGGCAACGAGCCCGAGGGCGTGTCGTGGGGCAGCGCAGACTTCATCGCGGCCGAAGAGATGCACCGATTCCGAGGGTTTTGGTGGAGCCCCGACGGCCAATCGATCGCCGCGTGCCGCGTCGACGACCGGCCCGTGAACGAATGGACGATCGCCGACCCGGGCGATCCAGCGCGACCCGCTCGAACGGTCAGATATCCAGCGGCGGGCTCTCCGAACCCGATCGTGACGCTCCACGTCCTCGGACTCGATGGTTCGCGCCTCGCCGTCGACTGGGACCGCGACTTCTTCCCCTACCTCGCAACGGTCGACTGGACCGATGAAGGGCTGCTCATGTCGGTGCAATCGCGGGACCAGCGCGGATCGATGGCGATGAAGGTCGACCTGTCGACGGGCGAAGCGATTGCGTTGACCAGCGACTATGACGACGCGTGGATCGAAAACGTCCCGGGTGTCCCCCGTCTGCTTCCCGGTGGCGCCTTACTCACGGCTTCCGACCGAGATGGCGTTCGCCGACTCTTCGTCGATGACGTCGCCGTGACTCCAACCGACCTCCAGGTTCGATCGGTGCTGACGGTCGCCGACCCGGATGACGATGAAGTTCCCGAGATCGTGTTCGTCGCGAACGATCCCGCGACACCGACGCAGTTGCACGTCTGGTCGACGACGGCGACGTCGACGATCGACAACCGAGAGGGCGACTCGGACGGCGAGCCCGAGCTCGGCCGCCTGACAGAAGCCCCCGGCTTGCACTCGGTCGCAATCGGCGGGTCGACGATCGTCGCCCGGTCGATCCGCCTCGACGCGCCCGGCGTGTCGACGACCATTCTGGTCGACGGATTGTTCGACGGTCCCACGATCACTTCGCACGCCGAAACTCCGCTGATCACACCGAACGTCACGCTCATCACCACCGGCGAACGCAACCTCGCAACGGCGGTGCTCTTCCCGACCGGATGGGATCCCGACGACGATCGCCAGCTCCCCGTACTCCTCGACCCGTATGGCGGCCCGCACGCACAACGCGTCACCGCCAGCCACAACGCGTACCTGTCGTCGCAGTGGTTCGCCGATCAGGGTTTCGCCGTGGTGATCGCCGACGGTCGTGGGACGCCTGGGCGCGGCGCTGAGTGGGAACGAGCCGTGCGCAACGACTTCGCCGGCCCGACCCTCGACGACCAGATCGACGCGCTGCACGGCGCCGCCGACGAATTCGCCACGCTCGACCTCGACCGGGTGGCGATTCGCGGTTGGAGCTTCGGCGGCTACCTCGCTGCGCTCGCCGTGCTCAAGCGGCCCGACGTCTTCCACACGGCGATCGCCGGCGCTCCGGTCACCGACTGGGCGCTGTACGACACGCACTACACCGAGCGATACCTCGGCGACCCCACCACCGATGAAGGCGCGGCGGTCTACGAGGCGAACTCGCTGATTCCGCTCGCACCGGACCTCACTCGACCGCTGCTGTTGATTCACGGGCTCGCCGACGACAACGTCGTTGCCGCACACACGCTCAAGCTGTCGTCGGCGCTGCTGGCCGCCGGACGTCCACACGAGGTCCTCCCGCTGGTCGGTGTGAGCCACATGACACCTCAGGAGGTGGTGGCCGAGAACCTGCTCCTGCACCAACTCGACTTCCTGTCACGCACGCTGGGTCTCGATCTGGAAGCATCGAGCTGATCCGGCTCTTCCATCTCGCCCCGGACTCTCTCGAACAGGAAGCATCTCCACTCATGAACAATCGACTCGCCGAGCTCTATCAAGGTGTCGCCATCCACGCGACCGCCGACGCCGAGCACCGCGCTGCGCTCGAACTCCTCGCGCTCGTCATGCTGGCCGACGACAACATCGATGACTCCGAGGTCGACGTCGTCCGCGAGATCAGCGCCGAGTGGCGCGGCGCCGACTTCCCGTTCGAGGACTACCTGCGCCCGGCGATCGAATCGGCTCGCCGTGCGGTCGAAGCCGGACGCAGCCTCGAATTCCTCGACGCGATCGACAACACGATCAGCAGCCGCGTCCTGCGCTCGGCCCTCTTCTCTGCAGCGCGCGACGTTGCCGGCGCTGACGACGAAGTCTCACCGGAGGAAGGCACCATCCTCGCCGAGGTCGCTGTTCGGTTCGGCTGACCGCGTTCGATCAGCGGCGGAAGTGCAAGCGGAGACCGTCGCGCATGACACCTTCGTGCATTTCGTGGTCGACCACGACGTGATCTCCAACGAATCCAGCAGCGCGGTACGCGGCGACCGCGCGCTCGTTCTCGACGTAGGGCAGGATCACGACCTCGCGGGCTTCCCACTCGTCGAGGAGGAACTCGGCAACGCCCCGACAGACCGCGCGGCCGATGCCCTTGCCGTGCAGGCTCGGCTCACCGATGAACAGGTCGAGCGACCAGATGTCTTTTCCCCCGCGTGGATCGCCTGACGTCTCCGCATCGAGTTCGAACTCGACGGCGTCTTCGTGGTCCCCGAGTTCGTAGAGCTGGACGAATCCAATGGGCTCGCCGTCGAGCTCGACGATCGTCGCATGAGTTTCGTCTCGTTCGAGCACGCCACCGGGCCCATACTCCCGCAAGATCCGGGCGAGGTCGAAGGTCTGATCGCGTCCTTCGTACCACTCGAGCACGTCGTCACGGGTGAGCCAGGTGAGCAGTCGTGCGTAATCCTCGATTCGGTTCTGGAGGTAGCGCACGGTGACGCGTCCTGCCGCTGTGTCGACCGCGAACAGCTCGACCGGGATGCGGCCCATCGTCATGCGGTCGTGGCCAGCGGTGTCGATCCGAGTTTCGATCCGGTCGTACGCGGCCTGCTCGAACAGCTCTCGAACCGATCCACCCTGGTCGAAGCCGTGTTCCACGACGAGCCAGCCCCCTGGTCGGAGACGTTCGACCGCGGCAGGCACGATGACGCGGAGGTCGTCGAGGCCATCGTCGCCTGCGAACAGGGCTTCCCCCGGCTCCCACTCCCGCACGTCCGGATCGAGATCGGTCGAACGATCGGAGACGTAGGGCGGATTCGACACGATGACGTCGAAGGCCGGCAGCTCCGGCAGCGCCTCGGTCCATGACCCGTGCGCCACGTGCACGTTCTTCCCGTTTCGCCCGACTCCGGCGAGGTTCGCACGCGCGACGGCGAGCGCCTCGGCCGACGCGTCGGTGATCCACACCGTCGTGCCATCAGCGGGAAGCTCCTGCGCCATCGACAACCCGATGGCCCCCGAGCCCGTGCCGAGATCGGCCACGTGACGCATCGGGCTGGCGGCCAAAGCCAGCTCGATCGCGATCTCGGCAACCTCCTCGGTTTCAGGACGCGGGATGAGGACGCGCTCGTCGACGGTCAGCTCGAGGTGTCGAAATGCCCAGCTCCCGAGCGCGTACTGAATCGGTTCACCGCCGCGCACGCGGGCGACCACCGCGTCGAGGTGCGCGACCATCCGCTCGGTTGCCGGCTCGTCGAGCACCGCTCGAAACTCGGCCGCCGTGGCTCCTGCCGCTGCCTCGCAGATCCATCGAGCGTGCTGCGGGTCGCCGATCAACGACTCGGTTTCGGCGAGCAACGCACGCCAAGGCACCGTGTCGTCATGCCGAGCGTCTTCGGACCGCGCGCCATCGGACCGAGCGTCGTCATCCACCATCGCTCGTCTCGCCCTCGGCGAGGAGACGTGCTCGTTCGTCAGCAGCCAATGCCTCGACCACCGCGCCGAGATCGCCGGCGAGTACAGCGGCAAGGCGATAGATGGTGAAGCCGATGCGATGATCGGTGAGACGGTTCTCCTTGTAGTTGTACGTGCGAATCTTCTCGCTGCGTCCGCCGCCGCCGACCTGGGAGCGCCGCTCCGCCGACAACTCGTCGGCGCGCTCTTGTTCGGCACGTTCGAACAGTCGAGCGCGCAGCACCTGCATCGCCCGGTTCCGGTTCTGCAACTGCGATCGTTCGTCTTGCATCGTCACCACGACGCCGGTCGGAACGTGCGTGATGCGCACCGCCGAATCGGTGGTGTTGACGTGCTGGCCGCCGGCGCCGCTCGATCGATAGACGTCGATCTCGAGATCGCGATCGTCGATCTCGACGTCGACCTCATCGACTTCGGGAAGAACCGTGACCGTGGCCGACGACGTGTGGACACGGCCTTGACTCTCGGTCACCGGCACGCGCTGTACTCGGTGCGGCCCACCCTCGTACTTCAGGTTGCGCCACGCCGTCTCGCCGCGCACTTCGAACGTCACATCACTGAAACCACCCATATCGCTCACCGACGACGAGAGCTGCTCGACCTTCCACTTCTGCGTCGAGGCGTACGCCACGTACATCTCGTAGAGGTCACGAGCGAACAGGTTGGCTTCCTCGCCGCCCTCGGCTCCACGGATCTCCACGATGACATTGCGACCGTCATGCGGGTCTTGCGGGATCATCGACTCACGAAGCTCGTCTTCGAGGGTCGCCAACTCCGACGTCACGTCGTCGATCTCATCGACGAGCATCTGACGCTCGTCACCGGATGCGCCCGCCAACATCTCACGCGCCGCTTCACCGTCTGCGCGTCGGGCGTTGAAGCGGCGCACCATCTCCACGACCGGACCCAGGTCGTTGTATCGCTTCGAGACCGTCCGCAACTGGTTGGGGTCGGCGAGCACTTCGGGGTCAGCCAGCTGGTGTTCGAGCGTCTCGTACTCGTCGACGATCTGCGCCAGCCGGTCCATCATGCTCGCACGAGGCTACTGGCGTGGCGGTGCTGCCTCGCCGAGCCAGCCCGTTCGTTTGCTCGTCCACCGGACTGCTCCCTCTATGCGACGCGCGTGAAGAGGTACGCGAACGGGGACCTCGTGTACGCGACACCGCGACCCGATTCGTGCAGACTGTCGATCGTGATCGTGTGCGGCCGTTTCGCAACGAGATAGTTGTCGAGTTCAGAGTTGTCGACTCGATACTTCCCGTCTCGGGCGACCACGACGCCTCCAAGCTCGTAGCGCGAATCGATCGATGCCATCGCGGCGTCACCGTGGCTCGGATTGACGAGCAGCGTGCCGCCGATGCGCAGGTGCTTCGTGCAGTGTTCGGAGACGAAGCCGGCATAGAGCGAGATGAGCAGGTCGAAGTGTTCGGTCGCCAGATCGAGCTCGCTGGTGTAGTCAGCGTGGATGAACCTGACATCAGGATCGATGGGGCCGTCGTGGCGGCGAACGATCTCACGCACGCCGTCCTCATCGCCGAAGAACCTTGGAGCTCGCTTGTCGATCTCGACGTACGTCACCGAGTCGAAGATGAACGACGGGGCGATATCGACGTAGCTGCCCGGATACAAGACGGTCGTTGCCTCGATCGCGCCGGCCACTGCGCCGAACAGTCGCCACCGGTCACCCTCGTGCTGGTCGTGCTTGGCCCAGAGTGCCTCGGTTTCACGTCTCACGAGCCGTCAACTCTCTGCGAGCATGACGATGTCGACCGGCCGGGCGAGATGTGCTGCGAGGTCTCTCGTGATAGGCAGGAGGTCGCGTTCGAGCGCAGCGATCAGGATGCGGTCCACCTCGTCGACGAGACCGAGCGACAGATCGGCAACGAAGGGAACCGCGTCGAGATCGACGCCCGATGAGAAGACCACCGCGGTAGTGGAGCCGTTTGGTTCGATCCCGAGCGCGGCGCACGGCTCGGCGTGCTTCATGCTCTGGCGTGGCACGGGCGGCTCGAGTGGCTCCAAGCTGACGAGTCCCAGCCGGGCCGGATCCTGCTGCACCTGCCATCGCAAGAAGCGCTCCTGCGCCATCCGATTGAGCGGATGCTGGCGAGCCGCAAGCGAACGATGGTCGGACACGGCAGCAACCACGCCTGCCAGAGCTTCGAGTGTGGGAATGTGACCGTGGAGGAGCTGGAACGCCTCTCGGTCGTTGGCGCCGACGCCGACTTCGAGGATGACACCGTCGGCGTCGCGGGCGGCAACGCGCGAAGCGAGTTCGTCGGCCGAGGGTGGCGGTGCAACGGTTGGGACGTCGCTCAGCTCGGCGAAGTTCCCCGTGGTCGGCTCGTCGACCACTCGGCACACCTCGAGCCCGCGCACCTCGCCGGTGACGACGCCGAACTCGACGTGAGGTGTCGCCCCGGCGCGCTCGATCAGATCGGTCAGGGCGAGGTGACTCTCGGCGGGTGGTGGTGATGCCGGCTGCGGTTCCGCCACGATCGGCAGGAGCGTGCGCGCCTCGGGAAACCAGACGCTGATCGGATACGAGAACCCGGACGCTCGTCGTGCGAGCGTCGCCCCGCCCTCAGCTGCGATCACGTGCATCGACGACGCATCGTTTCGCACGGCCCACGCGAGCGCCGCACCCAATCGTCGGTCACCCGCTCCGTCGATGAGCACCCACGCCACTCCGTCGAGCACGAGTGCAGCACCCGCACCGAAGCCGTTGGGCTCAGCATCGATCGACGTGCCGAGGTGCTCGCCGACGAGCCCCCGCAATTGCGCCCCCAACAGTCGCTGGCGTCGTTCGTCGACCATCAGCTCAACCTATCGATGGACTTCGACACCCGCTTCGGTCGATGCTCTCGAATCAACGCGAGCCGAGCACGGTCTCTCGACCGCTCTCGACGTGGGTGATGGTGAACGTCTCAGCGGCGAGGTCGGCGTCGAGCGTCGCGACCGTCTCGCCGTGCGCCCAACGCATCACCAGACGACTCGCGTCCGACTCGACGATGCTGAATTCGCCGGTGAACGCCGGCGAGGTGTTTCGCAGACGAAGCATCTCCAACTGGTCGAGCACGACCGATCGAGTCAGACCGTCCTCGACGTCGTCGATGCCGAGGTTCGTGCGGTTGATCTCCTTGTGCCCGCCGCTTCCTGCTGCGTCGGCGGCCTCGGTGTCGTTGACGCCTGCGAACAGGTCGAGATACCAGACCTGCGGCGTACCGGGCATGAAGAGCTGGATGGCGCGTGCCAGGAGCAGTCGGTTCTCGTTCTCGCCGAGCGCGCTGAAGAAGGTGGCGTTGACCTGGTAGTACGACACCTTCGTCCCGTCGGCGCCGTACAGGTTCTTGACTCGTCCACCGCGCTCGAGCAAGCGTTCGATGATCGCCTCGATCGTGGCGTCGGGCAGGAGCCCGGTGCCGTCAGCGCCGCCTTTGAGGTCGATCACGGGGATGCCGTCGTGACAGCCGAGCATGTTGACCGTCTTGATGTCGCGGTCGACGATCTCGTTGATCCAGCGCACCAGATTTGCGTTGTTCGACGAGTCGATCGCGTCGATGACGAGTCCTGGGAAGAAGAAGTCGTAGACGGGGTACCCCCGGTCCGAGAGTTCTTCGTGGATCCCGGTGCCGTACTCGGAGTGGATCTCCGGCAACAGCGTCAGGCCGCATTCGTTCGCGATCGAACGCAACCGCTCGAGGTAGTCCCACGTGCCCGGCTCGTTGAAGAAGTTGACCTGGCCGACCTCCTTGTGGAGGTACGCAAACGCGTCGAGGCGCAGAATCTTCGCGCCGTACGCCGCGACCTTCTCGAACGACTCGCGGTAGAAGTCCCACACGGTTTCCGACGCGGCATTGAGGTCCATCTGGCCGAGATAGGTGCGCGCACCGTCGACCTCGTCGACCAGCTGGTAGAAGGTGTTCCAGTAGAACCGCTCGGAGCCGTCGGGGAACCCGACCTTCAGAATCGGCAGGCCTGGCTTACGCATGAACAGCTTGTCGAGATGCTGCGCCGACGGGACCACGTATCCGTCTTCGTGCAGTTCCCCTTCGCCGTTCCAGAAGGCGTTCCAGTCGATGAAGAAGTCCGCGTACTTCGAGTCGTCGCCGTTGGCCAGCATGTCCTGGAACTGCGGTGAACCGACCGAGAGGTGGTTCAGCACGAGGTCGAACTTGAGCACGATGCCGAGCGCGTGGAGCGCTTCGAGGTCGGCCGGGGACGCGAGCGCCGTGTTCAAGTCGTAGTCGATGATCGAGAAGCCGCGATCGAGGTCACTGTTGAACACGCTCGGCAGCACATAGAACAGATCGAACACGTCGGCGAATTCGGGGCGTTGCAGCATCCGGACGATGCCGGCGAGCTCACCCTCGATGCTGTCGGGGTACGCGTTGAGCATCACCCCGTTCGCAAGTTCGGACTTCATTGGATCGAGATGACGTCGTACTCACGCGTGATCACGAAGTCGGCGAGTTGCTTGTGACCGGCGATGATCTTGTGTTCGAGCTTGAGCACGCCTTCGATGAACGGGTCACCGACTTCGTTGCCCCGGTTGCGCTTCTGGCGGTGCTCGAGCGTGTCGACGCGGTTGCGCGCGATGAACACCTTGGTGTCGACGTTCTTCAGCAACGAGGTGTAGGTGCCCTCTGCGATGACCACTTTCACCCCGCGCAAATCGATCGTCTGGTCTTCGACAGAATTCGCGTCGTAGTCGATGAGCGGCTTGACGATCTCGTCGGCACCGTCGATTGCATCGATCAGGTTCTGCTCGAGGAGGTCGAACCGAACTTCGACGTGGGGCCCGAGCCAGCTGTCGTCTTCGCGACGCTTCGCATCGTTCGACTTCGGCGGCAACACGAAATAGTCGTCCTGTCCGAGCAGCACCGAGGCGATGCCGTACGTGGCGAGGTTGTCGGCAATGGCCTGTCCGGTCTCTGACTTGCCGCTCCCCGACTCACCGGCGACCGTGATGACATATCGAGCCTCTTTGGCCTCGACGGCCTCACGGATATGAGGAACGATCGCGCTCGCAGCGCGGACGTGGTGTTCTTCGAGAACGATGACGTCGCCCTTCATGATGTGCACTCTCCAGGTTCTGTACTGGGAGTACTGTAAGCGCTTACAGGCGCGGCGCAACCTCTTCGCTGCCACATTCTCTGCGACGTTGCGCGACGCAGCGCTGGCCGTCTGTTCTGCCCCGTCGCTCCCCGCGACCGAGACGTATCAGACGAAGAAGGCGGTGACGTCCGCGAGGAGGTCGACGTTGCCCTGGTCGTTGTAGAGCTTCACACGACCACCGGCTCCCACCTTCGCGATCACCAGGTTGGCAGAGACCGCATTGGCATCCGGGTTGAGACTCGACGCCGTCGGCATCGTTTCGCCGTCCGGATAGATCGTCAGGAACGTGTTGGCGGTCGGGCGCACGGCGGTCACGTTGAGCGTCACGGCTGTCGCATTGGCCGGCACGCCACCGCGCCCGGTCACCTGCAGCGTGACTTCGCGTCCTGCGCCAACACGGGCACTGGGTGCTCCCACTCCGTTGCGAGTGTCGAGCAAACGCGACGGTGCAACCGGTGCGAGCTGGGAGCCGGTCGAGGTGAAACAACCCACGACGTCGGCGAACACCTCGAGCGACCCGGAGCTGGCTTCGAGGTTGATCCGGCCGTCGGGTCCGACCTTGCACATGATGAGGTTCGGGACGACTTGCCCACGGCGATACGAGAGATTTGCAACCGTTGGTTTCGTGACGTCTGACGGCCACGCCGTGATCCACCCGTCGGTCGTCGGGCGCAGCGACGTGAGGTTGAGCACGACCGCGTCGACGCCAGACGCTGGAACACCACCTTCGCCGCGCACTTGCACCGACAGCGGGGTTCCGCCGCGAACGGCTTGGCGCGGCGCACCCAAGCCGATTCGGGTGTCCAATATGCGCTGCGGCGAGAGCGGCATCAGTCGAGACGCCGCCGCATTGCGGAAGTAACCCATCACGTCGACGGTCACGTTCACGTGCGACGAGTCGTTGTAGAGGCTGACGGTGCCGTCGCTACCAACACCGACAACGGACATGTTCGGCACGATGGTGCCGGCACGCGGATTGAGCGCCGACGATCCGGGCCGCGACGACCCGGTGGGGTACGCCGCGATCCACGTGTTGCCCGTTGGATTGATCGATGTGATGTTGACCGACACTGCGCTGATGCCAGCCGCCGGCATCGAGCCGGCACCGGCGATCGGCACACGCACGGTTTCACCGGGACCGATGCGCGTCAAGCGACCGCCAACACCGGTCCGAGTGTCGTAGATCCGCTCGGGCGCCATCGCAACGAATTCGCCGAGCTGTACACCGGGGAACGTCGGGTTGGTACTCGGGGCTGAGGCAAAGAGCCCGAGGTCGTTGCGGTATCCCGGAACCACGGTCGACCCGCCGCCGCCCAACCAGCCGTCGATGACGGACCCGTAGTAGTCACGCAGGTCGACATGCGTGGGCATGCGTTCCCAACGCCGCAGACCGGCGAGTGACGGACGCTGCCCGTAGAAGCCGCCCTTCACGGCCGGTCCGAACACGAAGTGAGGTGCGGACGAGCCGTGGTCGGTTCCCTGCCCGTCGTTGGCGTGCGGGGTCCGACCGAACTCGGAGAACGTCATGACCGTGACCCGCCCGGCCCACGCCGGGTCCAACGTCGAGAAGAACCGTTGGATGGCGCCGTTCAGTTCCTGCATCCGGACGGGATGTTGGCCGGGCTGGCTCGCGTGGCTGTCGAAGTCTCCGAAGCCAGCGGTGAGCACGCGGAAGCCTAGATTCGCGTTGATCAGCCGTGCTGCCACCTCGAGCTTGGCGACGATCTCGGTGTCGGGAAGCTGATCATCGTCGGGGATGACCGTGCTGAGCGTGGATGCCAAGTCGAGCTGATCGATCTGGGACTGGCCGACGCGTCCGAGCCACGAGCTGGCACTGCCCGCTCCAGCAACCGTGCGCACCGAGTCGAAGAGTGCCTGGTCCGCTTCCACGCGCCACTCGCGCGGCACGCCGAAGCCTGGCCGACCGGTCGGCACCGTCGTGGCGATCGAACGTTCGCCGATCACGTGCAAGGGCACGGAGTGCCCGATTTCCGCAGCAGCGAACAGGTCGGTGCTGCCGTTGAGGTAGCCGTCGAGCCAGCGACCGAGCCAGCCGCTGTTCGTGATGCCGGTCGGCCGCCCTGCCATCCACTTCGCCATCGAGTTGAAGTGACTGAACTCCTCTTGGCCGTGACCGACGCCTTCGACGATTGCGAGTTGGTCGGCGTCCCAGAACCGCTTGAGTTCGGTGAGCTCGGGATGCAGTCCACTATTTGCGTCGAGCGCCAGTGTCTCGCTCGCGTCCACAGCAAGTGCACCGTGCTGATCGCGATAGTGGCCGTCGTTGATCGGCACGACGGTGTTGAGCCCGTCATTGCCGCCGTACATGCCAATGACGAGCAGGATGCCGTCGTTCGGTCCGATCGGCCCGGCTGCCCACGTGGGCGAATCGAAGCCAGGGAGTGCCGCGTCGAGCAGCGAACTGCCGGGTCCGGCAACCAGACCAGCGCCGAGACCGAGGCCAACCGCTTGCAAGAAGCGGCGACGATCGATGTCGAACGGGTCGTCGTGCGCGACCGAGCGGGAAAGGTGACGAAGAGCGTCAGCGGTGGAGATGTCGGGATCGAGCATGGTGGACCTCAGGCGATGTGCATCTCGGGAGCGGACAACAACAGAACAAGTGCGTCGAGCCGCATCCACGGTTCGATGTCGGGGTGTGCGAGGTGCGCCAAGATGCCTTGACGCGTCGTCGCCGACGGCGTGAGCCCCGAGTACGTGATCAGCCGATCGACGAATTCGGCGTCGGGGATCGGCTCCGTGCCGTCCTGCCAGCGACCGTTGACTTCAACCCGGGTGAGACGGTGTGCAGGGTTGTCGCCGAACTGGATGTAGCCGTCGTCGCCATCCCACGTGTGGCGGGTGAGTGACCAGATGGCCCCTTGCACGAGTTGGTGACGGGCACCCATCGCGCTCGCGTTGACCCAATAGCCGTTCGGTTTCCAGCCACTGACGTTCGGCGGATACAGCGGCCGCTGGCCCGTACGTTCCATCAGCCAGAGTTGCGCCGACTCTTCGGCCGTGGCTCCCATGGACGACATCAGTGCGACCACGAACTCGACCGGCTGGCGAACCAGACCCGTCTTGGTAGCTGACGTGTAGAAGTCGTTGTGCAGGAGCATTGCTCGCACCCACGGCCTGATCGCGAATCCGTTGTTCAACAGCGCGCTGGTCATGGCCGACTGCACGCCCGACGGAACCGACCGGCTGGCGGCCTCGCCAAACTCTTGCCAGAGCTTGTAGGTCAAGAACTCCGCGGCGACCTGCGCTGTGGAACGGCCTTGGTTCTTCTCGGCGTTCGATGGCACCGTACCCGCACCCAGCGGTCCGGTCCCGAGGATTACCTCGATGGTCTCGTCGCCAGCTTCGCGAGCCGGGCGTGAGCTGTTGATCGTGCGGCCGAGAAACTGCTGCGGGGCGTTCTCGTGGCGTTCCGGATCGAAGATGTACTCGTCGATGTCCCAACGCGGACGCGTGTGACCGGTCCATGCGGCAGTCGCTGCTTCCACGTCTGCCTCGGTGTAGTTCCCGACGCCGAGCAGGAACAACTCCATCAGCTCGCGAGCGAGGTTCTGATTGGGCGACGCTGCGAAGTTCAGATCGTTGTCGAGGTAGCGCAGCATCGCGACCTGCACCGACATCGTCTTGACGAGTTCGGTCACATCGCTGCCGTTGTTCTGCGGGCCCAGCCCTCGCCGCCGGTAGAGGTCGATCTGCTCCTGCATCATCTCGGCAGAGCCGACCTTGCTGAGGTCAGAGCAGAGGTGGCCGTGCCAGAAGAACGCCATGCGCTCGCCGAACGAACGCGGCGCCGTGGCCATCTGATCCATCCAGTGCTCGGCCAACCGCACGCCACGCTGCCAGCGTTCGTCGGCCGGGATCCCGTCGTATGTTGCACTCGCCGGGTTGGCCGGCACATTCATGACGTCATCGACAGCCGCGGCCATCGAGCCGAGGGTCATCAGATGAGCAACGCGCTCGGGTCGGTCCGTGAACTCGGTCCGGCGAAGCAGATGTCGGACGTTGGCTTCGTTGAACGTTGGCACTCGATCTCCGGGATTGGTCGTCAGCAGCGTGGGCCACGCGTGGTCGCGTCAGGTCATATCGGTAGGTCACTCAGAGAAGTTGAATGACTTCTCTGTGAGCGTTTGTCATCCAACCGCAATAATAACGCAAACAAAGCGCAGTGTCGTGACGGGACCGATCGGAGACACGTTTGCCGAGGAACCGCGCCCATCAGCGCGGCCATGCACGCGACG
>CALICC010000184.1 GCA_938049325.1 uncultured Ilumatobacter sp.
ACAGGCGCCGCCACGGCTACAGGAGTAACAAGAGCGCAACGATCGGCAAGCCCAATGCCAACAGTACGAGGATCGTCACGATCGACCAGATCCGTCGGGTCCGACCCGCCCTACTCGCCACCTCGTCAGTGATGGCCTCGACATTGCCGGCATGCCACGCCGCTCCATCGGCCCGCGCCGCCAATTCACGCTCGTACGCACCGACGAGGCGCCGACACAGCGAGTCGAGCAGTTCCGCGTCGCTGCGCAGTTCTTCAGGTGTGATCGCAGTTCCCAGGCCCGCCGAGATCTCCGCACTCGACGGCACCGAGCGGCGGATCGTCGCCACACCGTTCTTGACCGTCAGCGACGGCATCACCCGCCTCTCGCTCGCTGCGAGGATCGCCCGGCGCGTGTCGGAGTCGAGCGCCGCGGCAACGACCGAGGACGGCGAACCCACCACCCGCAATCGGTTGTTGAAGTGGGGATCGTCGAACGCAACGTCGGCCAGCGTGCCGGAATACGAATATCCGCGCCGCGGAATCACGCCCACACGAATCGGCAGGTCGTACGCCGTCGACGGGAACGGCGCTGCCATCTCGAGCGGGCGGGGTTGTCCTCGTTGTGTGGGCACCATGCGCAGATCGATGGGGCGTCCCGCGTGGAACGTTCGAGCCTGCCCGTGCTCCCACGCGACCGGTCCGAACGCTTCCGCGAGCGCTTGGTTGAGCAGCTCGTAGCGATCGGACATGACGTCACGGTACGAAACCGGCGAACGCCGCTGCCCGCATTTTCGCGCCGTCGAAACTCGCCCCAGCGCCGACGCGGGCGAACTCTGCTGAAGCCTCTGCTCGGTCGACCGAGAGAATTTCTTCTGGAATTGCTCAAGAACGATCGACAACCTGCCGATAGCGGGTCATGGAGGGTGGCAACCTGGTGCGATTGGTGCGTCCAGTCGTCGCGAAGATCGACGGCCTGGGCAACATCGGTCGAGTCGAGGGCGGCTTCGGCGGATTCCTCGGACTCGACGCGGCGTCGTTGGAGAACACCAGCGTGTTCGACCACCTCACTCCGTTCGAGGGCCAACGTCTGGCGAAATACTTCGTCCAGAAGGCCGATCAAGCAATCGACTCGATGGCGGTCCCGATGTCGTTCCGCATCGACCTTCTCGGCGCCGATGGCAAACCGCACCCGGTCGACGTCATTCCCACGCCGTACGAAGAAGACGGCGTTGCGCGCGGCTGGGTCGTGCTCGCCATTCCCGTCGCGACGACAACAGCCGTCTCGACCGCACTCGAAGCCGAGATGGCCGGCGCATCGCGACACAGAGTCCGCCAACTCCTCACGCAAGAACTCGCATCGGAACGAACCGGATGGTTCCTCCTCGACCTGCCCGAAGGCGGACCTGTCACCGTCACGGGCTCCCACGACCGACTCGACAAGCTCGCCGAACAACTGCGATCCGACGTCGAAGCGGGTTGGGTGCCGTGGGAGGGCATCACCGAAACAGTCGCTGCACCGCTCGACATCGAACTCGCCCCACCCGAAACCCGCGTAGCACTCGACGCACACGCGTTCACGCGCCTCGTCGCCGCCCCGGTCATCGCCGGAGGAAAGGTCATTGCGACCTACCTTCACGTCGCGCCGACCTCGTGCTACATCCACGCCGACTCGATCATGATCAACGTGATGGACCGCATCAAGAAGCTGGTCGATGTCACGTCGCTCGTGCTCACGCGCTGGAGCGACCAAGACGAACTGACAACCCTCGCCATGTGCGACACCCTCACCGGGCTCGCCAATCGCCAGGCCTTCTCGGCAGCGCTAGCCGAACGCGGCAACGATTCCGCGCTGATCTACATCGACGTCGACAGCTTCAAGCGCGTCAACGACACGCTCGGGCACGACGCCGGCGACAAGGTGCTGTGCGAGGTTGCCGAACGCATCGTGGCCGCGTGCCGACCGAGCGACGTGGTCGCACGTTTGGGTGGCGACGAGTTCGCCGTCCTGCTCGACCAGGTCGACCTGGACACCGCGCAGACGATCGGCCAACGAATCGTCGAATCGGTGCGCGAGCCGATGTCGGTCGAAGGCTGCGGTCCGGTGACCGTGAGCGCCGGGCTCGCCAAGCTCGATGACGATGTCGATCCGATCGACGACGCCGACCACGCAATGTTGCGCGCGAAGCGAACCGGCCGCGACCAACTCGTCATCGCATAGCGCACACGCTCCGGAGGCTCGGACTCGCCCGGCGACGTTTCCCCTTCTGAGGTCGCGCCACCCACTGATGGGTATGCCCCGTTCCACCGAATGCGTCCGTCGTCGAAGGCCGACGATTCCCACGACCTACCCTCGCGACATGTATCGCGCCGTCACCGCTGTCGTCACGACCGCCACACTCCTCGCCGCGTGCAGTGGGGGCAGCGACTCGAACAGCCCCGAGACATCGCCCACCTCCGTCGAAACGTCCGCACCGACGACCGAAACAACCGACACCGAACCCACCGCCACGAGCGGGACTACTGCGCCCGAGACCACTCCGGCACCCACCGTCGCCCCGACCACCACCATCGACGAAGCCGCCATCCTCGCCGAAGCCGAAGCCGCCTACCTCGAGGCGTTCCAGGTCGGCAAAGAAGCCCTCCGCAACCCCGACAACCCCGACAACGAAGCCCTTCTCGAAGCCCACTACACCGGCCCGAACCTGGAGACGGCCATGGAGAACCTGCGACTGACACTCGACGGCAACTTCATTGCGGTGGAGAACACTGAGAACCCGTCGTTCGCTCAGGTAGTGGGTGTCCCCGAGTTCGTCGATGGAGACCAGGGAACGGTCCGGATGGCGGTGTGCGAGTTCAACAGCGACATGATCTTCGAG
>CALICC010000185.1 GCA_938049325.1 uncultured Ilumatobacter sp.
AACGAGGGTGAGTCGGTCACATTCGATCCGCTCGCGAACGACGTCGACCCCGAAGGCCGCCCGCTCGCGATCACCTTCGTCGCTGCGAGCGGCGGCGGCACGACCACGTTGAACCGCTCGACGTTGAGCATCTCCACGTCGAACAGTGCTCCATCCAACAGTGCGACGCTGAACAGCGCTCCGTTCGTCAGCGCGACCGCGAACAGCATCGCGACGACGAACGGCGCAACGATCACGTACACCCCCGCACCCGGATTCGACGGCCTCGACACCGTCGTGTACACCGTGTGCGACCCCGCCCTCGAATGCTCCACGGCCGCTGTGGCCGTGACTGTCATCAACACGAACGATCCCCCGCGCCTCCGTTCAGGCGGGACGACAGTCGAGATCATCCTGGGTCAGCAGATACCGGCCCTCGACGTCGTCGATGACGAAGGTGACTCGTTCACCGTCACGCTCGCGAGCGGAAGCTTGCCCGCCGGCGTCACACTCAACGCCGACGGATCGTTCTCCGGCATCCCGACCGCGTCGCGCACATCGGCGGGCTCGGTTCACTCGTTCAGCGTCGAACTCTGCGACGCGCGTGGTGCGTGCGCGACCGTGTCGTACACCATGACAGTGCGCGCCGCCACCGGCTCCGGTTCGGGCGGCGGGAGCATCCCGAACTCCGGATCGGACTCGATGCGGTTGCTCCCGAACGCCCTCGCGCTCCTCTTGATCGGGGGGCTGCTCACGTTCGCGAGTCGCCAACGTCACGAGTCGCAGGCCAACGCGTTGTGAGCTGGTGGCAACGGCGCAAGACGTCTCCGAAACCGATCGCAACCCGCCCGATCGAACCAAACGAGGCACCCGACAACCGCTGGCGATCGCGTCCGTGGATGGCCCGCTTCGTCCGCCTCGCGATCCTGCTGATTCCTGTCATCGGCGCGTTCCTGTTCGCGCTCGCCGCAACCTCGATGCTGCCCAACCCGGACGGGTTGACGCTGCGCGTCATCAAGTGGGTCGCGATCGCCATCGCGTCGACGCTGATGCTCCTCGCGCTCCAGTCGTTGGCGCGCAGATTTCTCCCTCTCGCCGGGCTCTTCTCGCTGACACTCATCTTCCCCGACACCGCACCGTCACGTTTCGGCACGGCGCTGCGGCGCGACACACCCAAACAACTCCAGGCGCGTCTCGCTGCCGTCGGCGAACACGGTCTCGGCGACACGCCACCCGAAGCCGCCGAAGCGCTCTTGGAGTTGGTTGCTCAGCTCTCGAAGCACGACCGCCTCACCCGTGGCCACTCCGAACGCGTGCGTGCGTACTCACGAATCATCGGTGAAGAACTCGGCCTCAGCGAAGACGAGCTCGATCGTCTCCAGTGGGCCGGCATGGTGCACGACGTCGGGAAGATGTATGTGTCGTCCGAGATCCTGAACAAACCGGGCCGGCTGTCCGACGAGGAGTTCGAGGCGATCAAGTCGCACACACTCCACGGTCAACGGCTGGTGGCCGGCCTCGCTCCATGGCTCGGCGACTCCGCCCGCGCGGTATGGGAACACCACGAACGCTACGGCGGTGGCGGCTACCCGACCGGCGTGACGGGCGAGCACACGGCGCTCGCGTCGCGCATCGTCTGCGTCGCCGACGCGTTCGACGTGATGACGTCCGCTCGCTCGTACAAGAAGCCGATGTCGGCCACCCTCGCCCGCGCAGAACTCGAGCGCTGTGCCGGAAGCCAGTTCGATCCGATGGTCGTGCGGGCGATGCTCTCGATTTCTCTCGGAACCCTGTGGGCTGCCATGGGGCCGCTGTCGCTCATCGCGCAGGTTCGACTGTTTCCGCGGCGCCTCACCCAGGCGAGCGGCGCGATCGCGACCACGGTTGCCTCGGTGCTCGCACTGTTGGCAACGACCATCGCGGGTGGCGTGCCATGGTCGGCGGAGGCGAGCGACGTCCAGAGCGCTCCCACCGCGGTCCCCGCGACCAGCGTTCCCGCTCCTCTTCCGATCGACTCCGAGACGACGACCACCACAACAACAACGACCACAACGACCACCACGACAACAACGACCACTTCAACGACCACGACGACGACCACCGTTGCGCCGACCACTGTCGCAACTGTCGCGCCCACGACCGTGCCGATCGTGGCGCCGCCCACGACGTCGGCGCCACGCGCAACGACTCCACCGACAACGCGAGCTCCGGTCACGACCACCCGTCCGCGGACAACGACCACGACAACGACCACGACGGTTCCGCCGGTGACGACCACAACCATCCCGGCAGCTCCCGAGCGGCTGACGCTGGCATCGACCGCGGCCGGTTCGACCGCATCGTCGACGGTCCTCGATCTGCTTCTTCGACCGCCGATCAATGCGGGTCCACTGCCGAACTACGACACCGACCGCAACCCCGACGCCGGACTCACGATCGTTCGGTCGGCGGCCGGCGTCGACTCGCCCGACTCAGGAAGCGTGCAGATCTGGCAGGTCCCGACCGCCGTCACCACGCTCGATGTGCCCGCACGCCTCCAGCTGTGGATTGCTCCAGCCGGCGAGCCCAGCGCAGGCTTCGTCGTCGTCGAGGCAGGACTCTTCGACTGCAACGCCAACCGCACGAGCTGCGACGAACTGGCCCGCGACGTCGCGGTGATCAACCCGGTCGCCGGTCGATTCAACGGCGTCACGTTCGACCTCGATGCGGGAGCCGGCAGCGTCACGATCGACTCCGGACGCCGAATCGAGCTTCGAGTCGCGACGCTCGACGGCGCGGCCGACGCAGTGCTCGCCTACGACTCGAACGAATTTCCCGCCGCGATCAACTTCGGCTGATCGACGGCGCTTCACCGCGGACGACGGCAAGCGGACGACAGCACGGCCGTTTCCAGCCGAAGTCCGCCACCTTGCCCGACGGCGGCCAATATCCGTCACGGCTGTACGCCCACCACTCGAACGGGTTGAGGTAGTACGCCGACGACTCGACCACCTTCACGAAACGTTCGTCGCGCTTCTTGACCAACCAGATGAGCATGCCGGCTGCACCCGCAGTCAGCATCCACCCGACGTAGGCCACCGGGTACAGCGGGCCGAACCAGCGCGCCTGCCAGCAGTGCACGTCTTCGTGGTCGGTGATGAGACGAGCGCGGCGCGGTCGATCAACGTCGCCGGCACCACCGATGACGTTGCCGAGCGTGATCGCGAACCCGCGCCGCGGCATGAAGCCTCGCCGATGGACGTGACGGTTCTGGCGCTCGGACAACTCGGGGACGTACCCGGAATCGCGCTGGATCGCCGACACACCGTTGGCGAACAACCCCGCACTCGTCATCGGAAGCGACC
>CALICC010000186.1 GCA_938049325.1 uncultured Ilumatobacter sp.
TTCGTGTCGATTCCGCTCGAACCGAATCCCAACGGCAACCGTGTGAACGTGGCGATCGGCGCCGACGTCGTCGGCGTGTATCAGCCCGACACCACGTTCGTGTCGCTCATCGACACAACGGATGACCTGGGCGCGACCCGCAACATCGAGATCGACGAACGGCTCTACCAGCTGGTCATCGGCCCGGGCGACGTCGCCTATGGATTCGGAGAGGTCATCATTCCGGCCGAAGGGGAGCTGCTCCCGGGTCCGATGCCGATCGTGGCGATCGCCTTGTCGGGTGAACGCCAAGGCGAGGTCGTGGCACAAGAACTCCTCGATGCGAACCGTTGGTTGGAGTTGCCCGCTGCCGCGCTCGGCCACGGAGCCGATGGCGTGATCGGCCGGACTCGGTTGCCCAATGAGACCTTGATCGACTACGTCGACATCGACGGCAACCCGGTCGAGTGGGTGGGCGATGCGCCGCCACTGATCGAGATGGAGATCGGCGTCAGCAGTTCGAGTCGTCCGGTGTCGGTGATCGGCGGAGCGTCCTGGGATCTCGCGATTTCCCGCGATCCCGCGACGGGCGGTTCGTACACCGGACCGAGTCCCGCTGCACCTACTTCGGAGGGTCGCGTGATCTTCTCTGATCGCATCGGTGCCGATACCACGCCGGATCAAGACTTCGGTCCGGACGCGATGCCGGTCATCGCCATCTTGAACCCCGACGGATCGGGTTCCTGGGTGCGCCTGCCCGACGATTGGGACGTGGTGGCGAGCGACGTGTGGGGAACCGTGCTGGGTCGCGAAGTCGATGGTTCGCTCGAACTCGCACTTCTCGACGATGCGCTTGCCTCAGCTGGCGTGTTGCCGGACGAGACCCCGGTCGATGAACCCGTCACCGACCCGGTTGATGACCCATCCGAGGATCCGGCCGTTGCCGACCCGAGCAGCGAGGAGGGTGATGCGCTGGCCATCGCCAACAACTGCTCGGTCGACTCGCAGTGCACGTTGCTGGCGAGTACCGAGAATGGTCGCCTCGTCGCCTACGACCCGTCGGTCGATGCGTTCCTCATCTATGACGAAACGGGTCAGCAACTGCGGTCGGAGGTGCCGCTCGCCGAGTCGCTCTCGCTGGCGCAACCGTTCATCGAACACGTTGGACCGGACGATGTGGTGTACGTGTCGCTCCCCACACCCGGCACTTTCGATCCGTCGCGAGATCTCCTCGCCATACCGCTCGTCGGTTCAAACGCCGGAACGGTCGTGCAGCGGTGGACCGGCCTCGACGGCACGGGCGACAGCTCATTGATCCCACGCAAAGCGGGCCTCGCGTTCGTCGGGTGTTGTGGTCGGTTGATTCCTCGACCGAGCCCGGATGCATTGCTCTACGGCTACGTCGATCGAAACGGTGCCGACATCGAGTCGACCGAAGCGACGTTCCGTCTCGATCTCGGTGATGCGGGCAGCAACCTTGCCCGAATCAACGAGGACGGTTCGTCGACGTTCTTTGCGCTGCCCACGGTGCTGCAATACCCGCGTGACTTCCCGCGAGTGATTCCGACCGACGACGGCGGAGCGCTTGCATGGGACTACGACCAGCTGCTGCAGCGAGCGGTGATGGTGCGATTCCGGCCGGACTGGCCTGAATTCGGCATCGACAACTCGGATGTCTTCATCGTCGACGCGGCGGTTGAATTCGGCATCGCGCTGCTCGAACCGTCGGGCACGGTGATCATCGACGAGGGCGAGCAGTTCGTTCGGCGAACGATCGAGCAGATCGGTACGCCGGGCTGGGACGGAGCGGTCGAGATCGGAGTCGAAGGCGGCACCGTTGCCGCCCCAGGGCTGAACGACTACATCGCACTCAACCAGCCGTCGTGGGCGGCGGAGCCGGGGCTCTTGGCAGTGCAGCTCAAGCAGTTCATCGGGGCGAACGAGACGGTGGTGACGGAGTTCGACGTCGCCTCCGGCGAGTTGCTGGTCACCACGTCGGGGTTCCTCGACGACTCCGTGTTCGCTGGCCGGATGACCATTCAGACCGAACGCGCCGACGACGGCCTGTTGCGGTTCGTGTCGGGAACCTACGGGCAGCAATGCCAGCCCGGCCGCGGTCATCAGGACTTCTCGACCGAACTCTGCACCTGAACCCATCGCATCTGACCCATCGCATCTGACCCACCGTCGTTCTGGTCCGCGTCCGTTCTGGTCCACCCGCCGCTGTTCTGGTCCGCGTCCGTTCTGGTCCACGCTGGCGTCGGATTCCGACGCTGTTGTGGACCAGAAGCATGTGGACCAGAACGGTCGAGTTCGCGGACTCGATAGAACGGACGTTCCCTTTCGTGGGTAGCCTCGAAGCATCGCCGCTCACCCCGTCCTCGAGGCGTTCTCGCCCGCCGTGCGCGAGTGGTTCGCGTCGTCGTTTCCGGCGCCGACGCCACCGCAGATCAACGGCTGGCCCCACATCGCCAACGGCGAACACACGCTGATCTGTGCGCCAACCGGGTCGGGCAAGACACTCACATCGTTCCTTGCGTCGATCGACCGACTCACCACCACCCCTCGTCCCGATGAACGGTCCCATCGCACTCGAGTGCTCTACATCTCGCCGCTGCGTGCGCTCGCGTTCGACATCGAGAAAAACCTGCGCGCTCCGCTCAAGGGCATCGAGTTCGCAGCCGAACGGCTGGGAGAGTCGTTCGTTGCTCCCGAGGTCGGGATGCGCACCGGCGACACACCATCGAACGATCGACAGAAGCTCATCCGTCGCCCGCCCGACCTGTTGATCACCACACCCGAGTCGCTGTATCTGATGCTCACGTCGAAGGCGGCCGAGACGCTCGTCGGCGTCGAAACGGTGATCATCGACGAGATTCACGCCATGGCCACCACCAAGCGCGGCGCTCACCTAGCGCTCACGCTGGAGCGTCTCGAGCTGGTCACCGAGAAGCCCACCCAGCGCATCGGCTTGTCGGCGACGCAGCGTCCGCTCGAAGAGATCGCAGAGTTCCTCGGTGGCTACGAAACTGCCGGGACCGACGGTCAGGCGGGTCGGCTGCGTCCGGTGAAGATCATCGACGCGGGGATCAAGAAAGAACTCGACGTCGAGGTCGTTATTCCCATCGAAGACATGAGCGACTTGGGTCGCCCCGTCAACGATCCGGGCACCAGCGTTGCGGGATCGGGCATGGGCGACTCGAAGACGTCGATCTGGCCATCGATCTATCCCGAGATCCTGAAGCGAATCCTCGCCAATCGTTCGACGATCATCTTCTGCAATGCGCGTCGAGCTGCCGAACGGCTCGCTGCCAAGCTCAACGAACTCGCCGTCGACCAAGGCGTGCCGGGCATCGTCGATCCTGAAACGGGAGCGATGGTCGAGGAGCTCGTCAAGGCGCACCACGGCTCGCTGGCGCGCGAGCAACGTGTCGTCATCGAAGACCAACTCAAACGTGGTGAGCTTCGTGCGATCGTCGCGACGTCGTCGCTCGAGCTTGGCATCGACATGGGCGCCGTCGACCTGGTGATCCAGGTCGAGTCGCCGGGTGCGGTGAGTCGCGGGATGCAGCGCATCGGTCGCGCGGGTCACCAGGTCGGTGAGCCGTCGCGCGGGTCGATCTTCCCGAAGCATCGCGGCGACTTGCTCGAAGCAGCAGTCGTGACGCGGCGGATGATCGACGGTGAAATCGAGTCGAGTCGCTTCCTCCGCAACCCGCTCGATGTGCTTGCGCAGCAGATCGTGGCGCACGCGGCGGCGGTGGAGGAGTGTTCGGTTGACGAAGTGACCGAGATGATTCGGCGGTGCGCGAACTTCGCCGAGATCTCCGACGAGCTGCTGAACAACGTGCTCGACCTGTTGTCGGGTCGATATCCGAGCGATGAGTTCTCCGAGTTGCGCCCGCGCATCGTGTGGGATCGCGTCGACAACACGATTCGAGCGCGCGACGGCTCCAAGCGGCTCGCCGTCACGTCCGGCGGCACCATCCCCGATCGCGGTTTGTTCGGGGTGTTCTTGCCCGACGGCACGCGCGTGGGTGAGCTCGACGAAGAGATGGTGTACGAATCTCGGCCGGGCGAGACCTTCGTGCTCGGCGCCTCCACCTGGCGCATCGAAGACATTACGTACGAGCGCGTCACCGTCACGCCGGCGCCCGGACAGCCGGGCAAGATGCCCTTCTGGCACGGTGATCGGCCGGGACGTCCGCTCGAACTCGGACGTGCACTCGGGGCGTTCACTCGCGAGATCCGCGACCTCTCCACCTCTGGCGCGGCCGACGACGTCGAGGAGCTCGACGCACGAGCGGCGGACTCGACGCCGGAAACGGGCGAACAGCCGACGCCGGGAGCGCCAGCGAGCAAGTCTGGCGTCACCGCCCGCACCACCGGCAAAGTCGGCGGG
>CALICC010000187.1 GCA_938049325.1 uncultured Ilumatobacter sp.
GGCGTCACAACGCTGCAGCGTTCTGAGCCACCTCGGCTGCGGTCGCCTGGCCGACACCGACTGCGATGAGTTGGTGCTCGATCGCATCGAGGTCGTCGCCGGCTTCGAGCATCGCGATGGCCAGATGGTGCGCTCGATGAAAGCCGTCCGGCGTGACCGTGCGCTCGTGCCACGCCGCATGTGCGGCCTGAACCTCCGGCGGCATCCGCCGGAGATGCCGATGCGCGACGGTCGGAATGCGGCGCCGCACCGCGAGCCCATCGCTGGTCTGATGACTCAGCCCGAACATCGTGCAGCGATGCAACGCCTTGGCGAACGGCGACGATCGTCCAGAGCTGTATGACAGGCCCATCGTTCGCGCCGTTCCGGCGAGGTCGACCGGATAGCCATCTGGGTGGGTCGCGAGTCCGTCGGCGAGTCGGCGCACGAGCCAGGTCGCGGTCGGACCGAGTACGCCGAGCCAGAACTGTTCGACGTAGCGCGAACGTGGGTCGTGGCCGCCCTCGTCGACCACCGGGTCGAGCCAGGGGCGCACGAAGACCATGATCGGCGCTGGCTGGCGTGGTCGACGTTCTCCGGCAACCGTTTGATCGCCCACAGCTCGTGGGTCTGTGGAGGTCGATCGTGTGTCTGGTGCGGCCGATCGTGACGGTGGTGGCGGAATGCGCCGCGCGTCGCGCAGCGGGCCGGTTGTGGCGCCGATGGTGCCGATGGGTGTGTCGCTCACGAGTATTCCTCCGAAGATGAGAGTTGTCTCGGGAAGGAGCCGGCATCCCTTCACTGGGTGACGAGTGACCGGAATGGGAAACGCCATCGCTGACGATGCTCGGCGATCATGCGCCACTACCGTCGCCCCGCGTGAATGGCGGTACGAACGAACCTGTAGCCGACGACGTCGGCGAGAGCCCGGAGCCGGGTGCCGACGACGCGGAAAACAATCGCCGCAGTGGTCTCATCGCGGGCGGAGTGCTCGGCGCGGTTGCTCTGCTCATTGCCGGCATCGCCGTCGTGGTGACCGGTGGTGGCGACGGCGATGACCAACTGGGCAGCCTCGCCGAAACCACGACCAGCACGACATCGACCACCACGTCGACGGTGCCGCCGACGACGACCACGACGTCGACCACCACGACGACGCTGCCACCGACGACGACCACGACCACCACGACGACCACGACCACGACGGTCCCGCCGACCACGATTCTCGACGACCGCGGCACGCCGATATGGCCGCCGTACGAGCCGCTGCCACCACTCAACGGCATCGCTGCGCTCACCGGCACGCCCGCCGACGCGGCGCTGACGCAGCGACCGATCCTCGCGGTCAAGATCGACAACTTCGCACGCGCCCGACCGCAGTGGGGGTTGGACCAAGCCGATGTGATCATCGAGGAAAACGTGGAGGGCGTCACTCGATTCGTCGCACTCTTCCACTCGGATCTTCCCGATCGCGCCGGGCCCGTTCGGTCGGTCAGGACCGGCGACCTCGACTTGTTGGCGGGAATGAATCGCCCGGTACTCGGCTGGTCGGGCGGCAACGCCGGCGTCACTCGATGGATCGAGTCCGCAGCGAGCTCCGGGGTGCTCATCGACTTCACCGCACAGCGCAACCCCTGCTACCAGCGGTCATCGAGTCGCCGCGCTCCGCACAATCTGCTGCTCGATCCGGAGTGCGCCGTGAACTCCGCCTTCGGAGCCGGTCCCGCTCGACAGCTCTGGGCGATCGACAACGACTGGCGGCCGAAGCCCGCGATGGGTGCCACGGTCGACACGTCGTTCGAAGTGGCGATGGATGGCGTGCGCGCCGGCTGGACGTGGGACCCCGTTGTCGGGGCGTATCTCCGCTCGCAGAACGGCAATCGCCACCTGGCGATCTCGGGGAATCAGATCGCCATGAACAACGTGGTCGAGATCTACACGGCACATCCGCCGTCACCGGTCGACGGCCGCTCCCCGAATCCGGTCACCGTCGGCGGTGGGCGAGCGGTGATCCACCGCGACGGCCTGCGCATCGAGGCCGAATGGGGTCGCTCGACGCCGTACGACGGGTTCGGTTTCGCCGATGCCGCCACCGGCGAACGAATCTTCCTCGATGAAGGTCGCACCTTCATCGAACTCGCCCGCGCCTGATTGGCGACGCGGGCTCCGAGCCGACTGCGGTGGGGGTGCGCACGTGGCACAACCTGCGCGCTGCGGTTTGAGACACTGGGCGAATGCTCCAAGGGATCTCTTTGCTCCGTCATGCGATCGTGGCCACCGGAGTCGTCGGCACGTCGGCGCTCGGCGCGGTTGGCGTCGTGGGTGCCGGCGACCAGGCTCTGCTTCGTGGCGAGCATTTCGACGCCAAGCAGGTCACGGTCGCTCCAGCGGGCGGCGACGAACCCGACGGGGTGCGCATTCGTGAGGTGGTCGATATCGACTTCGGCGTCAACGAACGGCGTGGTTACCAGCGGATCATCCCGAACGACTTCGGGAATCCGGTCGACGTCACCGCGTCGTCGCCCGACGCCAACTCGACGTTGAGCGTGACCGGTATCGGGCGCACGACCCGGATTCGGATCGGTGACCCGTCGATCACCTTCACCGGTCAGCGGCGCTACATCCTCGAGTACACGCTGCCCGACGCACGCGTGCAAACGGGTGAACTCGCGCTCGACATCATCGGCACCGACGAAACGTTCGAAACCGATCGGTTCACGGTCGAAATCGTCGGGTTCGTGCTGTCGGACACCGCATGCGACGTCGG
This sequence comes from uncultured Ilumatobacter sp., assembly GCA_938049325.1. Taxonomy (GTDB): domain Bacteria; phylum Actinomycetota; class Acidimicrobiia; order Acidimicrobiales; family Ilumatobacteraceae; genus Ilumatobacter_A. Next base: position 2,747 of record CALICC010000187.1, read on the forward strand.
CGCGTTCGGCGACTTCGGTGGGTGCACGCTCAGCGAGGCGAACGGCGCACTGCGCACGGTGATCACGGATCTCGAGCCTGGTGAAGGCATCACGGTGTCGGGGCGGATCGATCGAGTCGGGACCGGTTCGGGCTCGACGATGCCGGCGATCGAACCGGCGCCCGAGCGCAATCCGACCGGCCTACAACCGGTCGGATTGCTTCAGTTGGGGGCCGGGACCGCGGTTGCCGGTGGCATCTTCACGTGGTTCCGACGTCGCGGGAGCAACGTGGTGTTCGGCGCAGGCGGGGCCGCCGATGCCGCGTACGGAGACGTGCCGACGCCTGGCCTCGGCGACCCGGTTGCCGACGTACCGACGTACCGCGTTCCCGACGCTCGGCTTGCCGAGTTGGCGACCATCGAGTTCGCGCCACCACGGGGTGTCGAGCCGTGGCAGGGCAACGTGTTGTTGCGCGAGCGGGTCGACGACGACACGGTGTCGGCCTGGTTCTCCGAGATGATCGCACGCGGCGCCATCGAGCCGATCGGCGCGGGCAGCGACATCAGCTTGCGGCCGGGGCAGACCACGGCGCGCCTCAGCGCCGTCGATCGCGGGCACCTGGGCCGACTGTTCGCGAAGTCGCCGACGGTCGAACTGGGCAAGTACGACCCGTCGTTCACCTCGACCTGGAAGGCAATCCAGGCCGAACAGCAACAGGTCATTCGTGACGCGGGCTGGTGG
>CALICC010000188.1 GCA_938049325.1 uncultured Ilumatobacter sp.
GGGTCTCTGGACGCCCGGCAGCGGCGGAACTGGAGCCCATGACGGACGCTGTCTGCGAGCGAAAGGTCGCACTGCTGCGAGCCTCGTGGAGCATCTTCGATGAGACCGCCACCCGCGTCTCAGCCGAGCTTCGCAAGGGGCCGCGCGGCGGCGGACGCGAGAAGGACCGCATCGTTCGGCACGTCAACGGTGCTGAGATCGACGAGTTCGCACCGAAAGTCGGTGTGAAGGTTCCGCTCGAGACGAGGGATGATCCGGGCGATCTGGCTTCCTACCGCGATGCGTTCGCCGATGCGATTCGTGAGCATCATGATCGAGGCCAGCCGGCGCGTTCGTGGGCTCTCCAGTTTCTGATCCGGCGATGCGCGTGGCACATGCTCGACCATGCGTGGGAACTCGAGGATCGCGATCTCACCGACCGCTGAGCCGACGCCGTGCCCGTGGTTCGCTCCGACCGAACGCGTCAGTGAAACGTGACGGCGCGGTCACCGGTGACGAGGTGGCCGATGCGCCAGGTCGTCTCGGGGATCTGTGCCTGCACGGCGTCGGCGTCTTCGGCGGCACACACCACGACCATGCCAATGCCCATGTTGAGCGTGCGGTAGAGCTCATCGGTCGACATCATTGGCGTCAACTCGCGCACGAGCTCGAACAGCGGAGGAGTCGGCCACGCTCCGAGGTCGATGTCGGCGCCGACACCGTCGGGAAGGACACGTGGCAGGTTCTCGGGCAAGCCGCCACCGGTGATTTGAGCGAGTGCTTTGACCTTGCCGCCCTCGAGTGCAGCACGGAGCGGGTCGAGGTAGTTGCGGTGCGGCTCGAGGAGCGCGTCGCCCAAGGTGGTCTTCATGCCAGAGGGAACCATGTCCATCGGGGCCCACTCGAATACTTTGCGGAGGAGCGAATAGCCGTTGGTGTGGGGCCCGGAGGACGCGAGGCCGATCACTGCATCTCCCGCCGCGACGTCGGAGCGGGGGAGGAGCGACGAGCGGTCGGCAACCCCGATGAGCGTGCCGGCGATGTCGAATGCTCCCGGCTGGTAAACGCCAGGCATCTCAGCGGTCTCGCCGCCCAGCACTGCACAGTTGGCTGCCCGACACGCATCGGCCATGCCCGTGACGATCTCGGCGACCATGTCGGCGTCGAGCACGCTGGCTGCGATGTAGTCGAGGAAGAACAGTGGTCGCGCATTCTGAACGAGAACGTCGCCAATGCAGTGGTTGACGATGTCGGCGCCGACGCCGCGCACCTTGCCGAGTCGCGCAGCCAGCTCGACCTTGGTGCCCACGCCGTCGGTCGACGCGACGAGCACGGGTTCATCGAGGGCGGTGATCGTCTGTGCGGAGAACACGCCACCGAAGCTGCCGACGCCCTGCAAGACGCCGGCGCCGGACCCGACATCGTGGGTCGATTCGACGGCTGCTTTCATCTCTTCGACGGCGCGACTGCCTTCGTCGATGTCGACGCCAGCGTCGGCGTAGGTGGCCATCGATGCGCCGGGCGCCCTCCAGGCGATGTCGCGCCGGACCTTCATGCCGTCGAAGGAGATCTCGGCCATGCGCTCGTACGCGGCATCGCGAGCGGCGCCGAGGTCGTCACCGAGGCCGGTCACCGCCAACACTCGCCCGCCGGCGACCACGGGACCGTCGGGGCTCTGGCCAACGCCGCTGTCGAAGCGCAACGCACGTTCGCTCGTCGAGGCAGCGGTGTCGGTGATGGCCGCACCGGCGTCGGGAGATCCGGGATATCCAGCGGCGGCTGCGACCACCGTGACCGCGGCGCCTGACGAGACGAGAAGTGGCACCGCGCTGATATCGCCGCGAGTCGCCGCGAGCGCCAGCTCGGCAAGGTCGGACTCGAGGAGCGGCAAGACGGCCTGCGTCTCGGGATCTCCGAAGCGAGCGTTGTACTCGATCAACTTCGGACCGTTTGCGGTGAGCATGATGCCCGCGTAGATCACGCCGACGTAGGGCGTGGAGGCGGCTGCGTAGTGGTCGAGCACCGGCTGAACGAACGTCGCGAGCAGTTCGCTGCTGCTGAGCCCGATCGGCGCTGGGGCGTACGCTCCCATGCCGCCGGTGTTGGGGCCAGTGTCTCCTTCACCGATGCGCTTGTGGTCCTGTGCGAGTGGCAGCGCGACTGCGGTCGTGCCGTCGCACAGTGCGAGCAGTGAGAATTCGGGGCCTGTAAGCCGTTCCTCGAGCACGAACGCGCCAGCTGCGGCTGCATTGACGATCGCAGCTTCGGTCTCTCCCGCGGACTCGGGAACGGAAACACCCTTGCCGGCAGCCAGACCGTCGAGCTTGACCACGACGGGGCGGTCCAGGCTGCGCCACCACGCCGTTGCCTCGTCGACGATCTGCTCTGAGCTGCTCGGATCGAAGCGTTCGAAGCGGGGGCCGGGGATACCGAGCTGCGTTGCAAGCTCACGGGCATAGCCCTTCGATGCTTCGAGCTGAGCGAGTGCAGCGGTGGGTCCGAAGCACGGGATGCCGCGCCTGGCGCACTCGTCGGCGGTGCCGTCGACGAGCGCGGCCTCCGGGCCAGGGATGACGAGGTCGGTGTCTGTCGCAGATGCCTCGCCCAGCTCGGACGTCATGCGGACGTCGTGTCCGGCCTTGCGGCAGGCCCAGGCAATGGCATGTTCGCGGCCGCCATGGCCGATGATCAGAACGTTCACGTGGATCCTCTAGGAGAGCACGCCCTCGAAGGCGAGCTTCGCTTGGGCGTCGGTGATGGCCAGGGGATAGTCGCCCGTGAAACAGGCGTTGCAGTAACCGTCGTCGGAACCTGCTTCGCGCGAGGCAACGGCGCGCATCATCCCATCGAGTGACAGGAACGCCAGGCTGTCGGCGCCGATGTGCTCTTCGATCTCGGCGACCGTGAGGCGCGCTGCCATCAGATCGTCGTCATGGCCCATGTCGACCCCGAAGTGACAGGCGTGGGTGATCGGCGGGCAGGTGATGCGCAGGTGCACCTCGGCTGCGCCGGCGTCACGCACCAGCTTGACCAGCGGTCCTGCGGTGGTGCCCCGAACCAACGAGTCGTCGATCATGATGACGCGTTTGCCCTCGAGATTCTCGGTCAGCGCGTTGAATTTCAGCGCGACGCCACGCTCGCGGATGTCTTGGGTCGGTTCGATGAAGGTGCGGCCGATGTAGCGGTTCTTGATCAACCCGTCGTTGAAGGGCAGCCCACTCTCGTTGGAGAACCCGATCGCAGCAGGAATCGAAGAGTCGGGAACCGGGATCACGACATCGGCTTCGACGAGCGATTCGCGAGCGAGTTCGACACCCAGTTGCTGGCGAACGTGGTGCACGCTCTTGTCGGCCCAGACCGAATCGGGGCGGGAGAAGTACACGAACTCGAACGTGCAGCGCGCGCCGTTCGTCTGCGGGGCGAGGACTTGCGTGCGTTCGATTTCTGCGCCGCGCAAGGTCACCATCTCGCCGGGCTGCACCTCGTCGATGTCGACGCAACCGAGTGTGGCCAACGCGCAGGTCTCGGATGCAACGGCGTGGCCGCCGTGGGGGAGGCGACCGACAGAGAGTGGCCGAAAGCCCCACGGGTCGCGCACCGCAATGACTTGGTCGGCGGCGAGGATGACGAGCGAGAACGCGCCCTTCCACGCGGGAAGCGTGCGCTCGATCCGTTCTTGCCAGGTCTGGCCTCCGGCTGCGGCCAGCATCAGCGTGAAGACCTCGGTGTCGCTGGTGGCTGTGAGGCCGAAGCCGCGCTTGAGGAGTTCGTCGCGCAGCGCTGCGGCGTTGACGAGGTTGCCGTTGTGGGCGACCGACAGCGGACCATGCATCGTCTCGACCAAGAACGGTTGAATGTTGCGATCGGCGTTCGAGCCGGTGGTCGAGTACCTCGTGTGGCCGATCGCGTGGTAGCCGGTGAGTGGCTTGAGGGCCTCGGGGGTGAACACCGTCGACACGAGGCCGGGCTCTTTGTGTACCCGGGCACGCTTGCCGTCACTGACCGCGATTCCGGCGGCCTCTTGACCGCGATGTTGCAATGCGAACAACCCGAAGAACGCGAGCTGAGCGACGCCGTCGCCGTGCGGAGTCGACAGGCCGAGGACGCCGCACTCGTCGTGAGCGACGTCGTCGGTGATCTGATCGTTCGGGTCGGCGGGTACCGCAACTGCCGTGTGGCGAAGCGGGATCGATCGAGTCATGTCACTCCAAGTGGGCGACCGCGTGAGCGATGCGTTGATCTGCGGGATAGTCGGCGTATTCGAACGCCTCGCCGGTGAGCCGTTCGTAGGCATCAACGTAGCGTGCCGTGGTGGCGGTCCAGACCTCTGCTGCCAGCTCGGGAATCGGTCCATCGCCCCGGAAGTCGACGGCGGCGAGCGCGCGGCGTACGACTTCCTTGTCGAGGCTCTCCGGTTCGTCGCCCGCGGCGATGCGGTCGGCGTAGGTCTCGGCGATCCACCAGCGCGACGAATCGGGCGTGTGCATCTCGTCGATGAGGAGCAGGTTGCCTGCGTCGTCACCGCTCGCGGCGAGGCCGAATTCGTACTTGGTGTCGGCGAGGATCAACCCGGCATCGTTGCCGCGCTCCACGCCCCGTGCGAATACGGCGAGGGCGGCGTTCTGTACGCGCTCCCACAGCGCTGGTTCGACCAGCCCGCGCTCGACGACCTCGTCGCAGGTGATGGGTTCGTCGTGCCCACCGTTCTCTGCCTTGGTCGTCGGCGTGATGATGGGAGTGGGGAGCCGATCGTTCTTCTCGAGACCGTCGGGGAGATCGTGGCCGTAGATGGTGCGTTCGCCCCGGGCGTACGCGGTCCACAGCGCGGTGTCGGTGACGCCCGTGATGTGCCCGCGGACGACGACCTCCACGGGCAGTGGGTTGGCGTCGCGAGCGATGGTCACGTGCGGATCGGGAAGCTCGACGACGTGATTGTCGACGATGTCGGCGGTTTGTTCGAACCACCAGCCGGCCAACTGATTGAGCACCTGGCCTTTGAACGGAACACCGGCGATGATGCGGTCGAACGCGGAGAGTCGGTCGGTGGTGACGAAGAGGCGCTGGCCGACGCGGTCGCCGCCCAGTGCATAGCTCACGCGTACCTTGCCATCGCGGCGATCGGTCAGCGGGAGATCGACGTCGAGCAGTGGGTGTGGTGCTGAGGACGTCATGCGTTGCGAGCGTGGGCGACGCCAGCTTCGAACATCCGGAGTCCCAGGTGGGCCGGGCCACCGCCACCTCGGAGGTGATGGGGATGCTGGCGCGCCACGATGTTGTTCTCAGGATGTGGCATCAGGCCGAGCACGAGTCCGCTGGGATCGCTGACTCCGGCGATGTCGGCCACCGAGCCGTTGGGGTTGGTGCTGCGGTAACGGAGGGCCACTTGGCCGGCGGCATCGAGTGACTCGGGGTCGGGATGGACGTAGCGCCCTTCTCCGTGAGCGATGGGACAATGAATCGGGTCATCGATTCCCTCGAGCCAGATGCTGTTGCTCTTCGTCGCCCGATCGAGCACGACCCATCGACAATCGAAGCGGCCCTGGGCATTGTGTCCGAGTGATCCGGGGAGCAGGCTCGTTCGGCTGAGGACCTGGAATCCGTTGCAGATGCCCAGCAGGGGCCGCCCAGCGTCGACGAATTCGTGGAGTCGCTCGCCGAGTCCCAGTGTGAGGTCGAGCGCGAGCATGCGGCCGGCTCCGAGTGAATCGGCGTAGCTGAACCCGCCGGCAACCACGGCGAGACGGGCATCGTGGAGGTGCCGCGGTGACTCGATCAATTCGCGGGCCAGAACGATCCGAGGTTCAGCTCCGGCGAGTTTGAGCGCCGTCGCGACGTCGCGGTCGCGGTTCGTGCCCGGGCCGGCGATGACGAGGGCAGGAACGCCGCTCATTGTTCGGCCTCGAGAGGAGTGGTTCCAGTGTTGAATGCATCGGCGAGGTCGGCGACGAGGATGGGCTCGACGCTGGGCAGCGAGAGGAGTCCCGATTCGCTCACCTCGCCGATGTTCAGCACCTCGTCGTGCATCGTGCGGTTGAACTGCGCGACGTTTCGTGGCTCGACTTCGACGATGAGGCGCCCGACGGATTCGCTGAAGAGGGCGGTTGCCAGGTCGTCGTGCGGCAGTTTGCCGATCGAGGCACCCAACCGACCGGCGATGCACATCTCGGCCATCGCGACGGCGAGCCCGCCTTCGCTGACGTCGTGGCACGACACGACCAGACCGGCCTGCATCGCTTCGTGCAACCGTCGATATCGCATGGCGGCATCGGGGTCGGGGGCTGGGGCGACGCCTGGATCGGGTGGCGCACCCTGAACGAGGTCGAGATGCGACCCGGCGAACTCTGTCGCGGTCGCTCCGATCAACAGCAATTCGTTGCCAGCGGCGACGAGATCGGGTGTGACGCACCGATCTGCGTCAGGTACGTGGCTGACCGCCGTGATGACGAGTGTTGGAGGCACGGCGTGGCGTTCGCCGTCGGCGCCGATGTACTCGTTGTTCAGCGAATCCTTGCCGGAGACGAACGGTGCGTTGAAGGTGAAGGCTGCCGCGCAGCACCCGTCGACGGCGGCCGCGAGTTCACCCAGCGTGGATTCGCGGCGCGGGTCACCCCACGAGAAGTTGTCAAGCAGTGCGGTGCGGTCGGGATCGCCGCCCACCGCGACGACGTTGCGAACGGCTTCGTCGACGGCGGCAAAGGCCATGGCCTCCGGGTCGTGCAGCCCGTGCCACGGGTTGACCCCGATGCCGATGGCGATGCCGTGCTGGTCGAGCGGTTCGGCGAGCACCACGCCGTCGGCGGGTCCGTCGCCAGCGGCGCCGACCAGCGGGCGGACCACGGTCGAGCCGAGGATCTCGTGGTCGTAGCGATGGATGGTCGCCGCCTTTGATGCAATGTTGGGGTGCCGAAGCAATGCGAGCAACGTCGCCGACGGGTCGGTGACGGTCCGACCGGTCGCACCGCTGCGCTTCGGTGACGGCATGACGGCGGTCATGTGGCGTTGCGGTCGACCGTCGTGGAGGAACGTGGTGTCGAGGTCGGCAACGACCTGATCGCCGACCCGGACGATGAGTACGCCGTCGCCGGTGAATTGGCCGACATCGGCCCATTCGACGCCGACCTTGTCGCATCGTTGGGCGATCGCGCTGACGCCACGCGGCGGTACCGAGATCACCATGCGTTCCTGAGCCTCCGACAACCACACTTCCCACGGCTCGAGACCGGGATACTTGCGTGGCACGAGGGCGAGATCGACATCGGCGCCAACGCCTTCGGCCATCTCGCCGATTGCTGATGACAGTCCGCCTGCGCCGCAATCGGTGATGCCGGAGTACAGATCTTCGGCGCCGACGAGTGCGTCGATCAGGAGCTTCTCGACGATCGGGTCGCCGATCTGAACGCTGGCTCCTGCGACTTCTCCGGTGGTTGCGTCCATCGTTGCCGACGAGAAGGTCGCCCCGCGGATGCCGTCACGCCCGGTAGCGCCGCCGAGCACGATGACTCGATCGCCAGCGTGCGGGCCGTCGTGAATGGAGCGAGTGTCGGCGGTGCCGATGCAACCCGCGAAGACGAGTGGATTCGTGGTGTAAGCGGGGTCGTACAAGATCGCGCCCGCCACCGTCGGAAGCCCGATCTTGTTGCCGTAGTCGGCCACACCGTCGATCACGCCCTCGCGGATACGCCGAGGATGTAGCGCTCCGTCAGGAAGGTCGGCGAGCGGAAGGTCGTCGGGGCCGAAGCACAAGATGTCGGTGACGGCGATCGGACGATGGGCGATCCCCAAGACGTCGCGGATGACGCCGCCGACCCCGGTGTTCGCGCCACCGAACGGCTCGACTGCGGAGGGGTGATTGTGCGTCTCCGCCTTGAGGGCGATGGTCGTGCCCTTCTCGAACTCGACGACGCCGGCGTTGCCGACGAATGCCGACCGGACGAAGGAAGCGTCGATCGACTCGGTGCACGAGCGCAGCTGACGCATCAAGGGCTCTCGCTCCACCGGATCGCCCGACTCGGGATCGACTGTGTGGATCACGGCGCGGAAGGTCTTGTGAGCGCAGTGCTCGCTCCACGTCTGCGCGAGCGTTTCGATCTCCACGTCGGTGGGATCGCGACCGATCGCTTCGAAGTGATCACGGATCACGATCAATTCCTCGAGGTCGAGGTACAGCGACCGGTCGTCGTTCACTGCCGCGAGGCCGTGCTCGTCGAGTCCGCGAATCTCGATGATGGTCGGATCGACCGGTGCCGGTTCGCCGACGAGCGGCGCTGGATCGAGTGTGCCCGGAGCCCACCTTTCGATGATCGGGTTGACCAAGAGGCGCTCGATGATGGCGGTGACGGCCTCGTCGTCGGCGTTCTCGGCGAACTCGACGCGGAGTCCGGAGGACGCGTGGTCGATTTCGACGCCCAAGGTGGCTGCAGCGCGATGCACGGTGTCAGCGTCGGTGTCGGTCACGCCAGCGAGCAGTCCGATCTCGACGGCGCGCCCGGTCGGAACGTCCCACGTTCCCATCTGAAGCAACGGGTCAACCAGCAAGCCATGCAGCGATTGTCGGTCGTGATCGGTGAGATCACCTTCGATGTGGATCAGGTCGGCAATCGCCACTCCTGAAACCTCTGCGAGCCCGAGCGCTGCCGCTCCGGAAGTGATCTGATCAACGCGCGGGTCGTTGTCGAGTGAGCGAATCGTCATGCGATGTCGGCGGGACACCGGGGCGACCATACGGAGCAATCGACCGAGCGACCAGTCTTTCGTGGAAAATGTCACAGACCCGTCGCGAGATGCGCGCAGCCGGGCCGCCGAACGAGCGAGGAGTCGTGGAATCGTCGAGGCGGCTACAGGCCGAGTTCGATGAGCGCTGCAGCGGTCAACGGTGCGACCTGATCGGGGGTCGGATAGCTCGGCACCCAGGCCTCCGCGCTCGTGGTGATCACGGTGATCGTCTCAGCTCCCAGCTGGGGGGCGCCGCTGATCTGACGGACGAGGCCTTGCGCATCGATCCAGATCTCGACCTCGGTGGAGGTGCCGGCAATCGCTTCAGGGACCGGGGCCGGCTCGCCGACGCCGACGACTGCAGTGGGGAGGGGTTCGGCCAGTTCGTCGGCGAGCGCCGGGGCTGCTGACGTTGCGTCCGAAACGGTTCCATCGGGAGCAGGTATTGCATCTTGTGTCGGGACGGCCTCGTCGTTCAGAGCGACGGGCGGCATCGATGCGTTGCCGACCAACGAAGCGTCGAGTGTCAGCAGAAGACGGCGAGTCGGTACGCCGGCAACGGTGGAATCGGTCGAGCGTTCGATCGTGACCGCAGCGCGTTGAGCGGCAGGAATGAACTCGTCGAGGTGCCGAACCCAATCGGTTCGTTCGAGGCGGTCCTGCAACGGGAAGTCTCCGCGGTCGACTTCGTACCACTGCGCGGCCTCGGCGTGTCGGACAAACGCCGCGTCACCGAACGTGAGTACTTCGAGATCGGGGCCGTCCGGCCGGGTGACTTCCACTCGCGACACGTCGGTTTCGAAGTCGGTCGTGACGTTGTAGGTGGTGTCGGGAGCGTCTGCGAGATCGGTCAGCGTGAACTCGGCAACTCGGATGACGGGAGGCTGAGTCGTGACCGTGGGGAAGCTGAGCGGCGCAGCTTGTTCACCGGCGGCTTCGTTCCCCTGTACGTATTGCTCGTAGAGCTCGGGTCCGTGCTGCGAGCCGAACCATCCGCCGGCACCGAGGATGCCGACCAGCAAAAAACGACGCATCGCACGTGATGCCCCGCCGCTGGACTTCTTGGGCTGCTGACTGGGTGTATCGAAGAAGTCGATATCGAGCGGGCCCTTGGCCGTGGCGCTGATCGCTGCGGCCGCAGTGTTGGGTGGGGGCGTCGCTACTTTCGACGGCAGCGCAGGCAGGCTGCTCTCGAGGGGCATCATCGACGGGTCCGGAGCGAGCACCGCGGAAGGCCCGGTCGTGATCGTTGGGGTCGCGGTGTCGTCTGCAGGGGAGGCGCTGGCGTCGATCGACTCGGCGGGAGCATGTTGCGCTTCCGTCGGGGTGTCGACGGGATGTGGGGCGGCGATCGGCGCTGGGGCTGCAACGGGAGCAGGGGCCGCGACGGGTGCGGAGCTCGGAACGGCGACGGGCACCACGGCGCTGATCGGTGCGGGCGAGTCCAATGCGGGAGCTGGCGCAGGTGCGACGGCGGACCCAGTTTGTGCAGGAGAGGGGGTGGCCGGCGCCGGTGGGGTCGGAGGGGCGAAACCGACGCCCGCCGTGGGAGCAGCGTGCGCGATCGGTGGTGTCATCACGCGGGATTCGGGCGCGGTGGTGACGAGAGATGTCGTGACCGGGTCCAGGCGGGGGAGTGTCATCGGTGGAGCCGGCTCGCGAACGGCGGGGCTGAGCGCGCCGCCGTCGGCCGGTGCATCGATGAGGTCTGTCACACATCATTCTTCGGCGTAACCACGATGCTTCTTGAGCAGGCGCAACAGACGTCACGTGGGGTGACGGGACTCTTCCGGGTGGCGACGTGGCGCCTCCGAACGTACGCTCGGACCGTGACCGATCACGCTGAGCCCGAGCCGGATTCCACACGCCTCGTGCTCGTCCGCCACGGTGAGTCCGTCGTCACCGTGAACCGAGTCATCGGAGGAGTCCGTTCGTGTGTCGGTCTCAGTGACTTGGGTCGGCAACAGTCCGAACGTCTCGCCGACAGGTTGGCCGCGACGGCAGAGCTGGACGTCGACGTGCTCGTGTCGAGTGACTTTCCGCGGGCGATCGAAACGGCGGAGATCATCCGGCCATCGCTTGGAGAGTCGGTGGCCTCGGCACCAATCGAGCAGCGTCCGGGATTCGGTGAGTTCGACCCAGGCCCCGAGATCGACGGAATGACATTCGCCGAGTACGTCGAGCGATTCGGGACGCCCGATTGGTCCGGCGACCCGCACACGGTGATCTTTCCCGGCGGCGAAACGGCTGCTCAATTTCATGAGCGCGTCCACGCGGCGCTGGATGAGCTGCTCGAGCAGCACGCAGGTCGATGCGTGTTGATCGCGTGCCACGGTGGGGTCGTCGACGCGATCGCCCGTCGCCTGCTCGGCGCCGAGATGACCGGCGGGTTCGAGTTGCAGACGCTCAACACGTCCATCACCGAGTTCGTCGCGCTGCCCTCGGGTATGTGGCGCCTCGTTCGGTTCAACGACGGCGCACATCTGGCGGGCCTTCCTGAGCGCACACCGCGAGCTGTTCCTGCAGCGCGCTGACATGAGGCGTGAAGCGGTGTGAGGTGTCTCGTCGTTGGTGCAGGGTCGGCGGGGTGCGTCGCGGCGCGGCGCGTTCATGATGCAGGCCACGACGTCGTGCTCGTCGAGGCCGGTCCGCCACTCGAGGCTGGCGAGGTCCCGCGGGCGATCGAGAACGACGACAGCTTCGCAGCGCTCCGCGAGCCAGGTCGTACGTACGCGAACCTGACCGCGGCGCGGGTGGCCGGCGGAGAACACGTTCACTACCTGCGGGGGAGAGGCGTCGGTGGATCGAGCGCAGTCAACTCGATGCTCGCGTTGTCGGGAGACCACGAGTTGTACCGGTCGTGGGGCTGGACCGACGTCGATGATGCGTTCGATCGAATCCTCGTCCCGCACCAGCCTCCCGCGGCCCACGAACTCGGTGTCGTCGATCGGTTGCTCTTGGAGGCAACACCCGCGGCGATGGTTCCCGACCTCACTCGGCGCGGCGGTCGACGCGTGACATCGGCGGAGGCGTACGTGTGGCCGTGCGCAGCATCGGAACGACTGACCGTTCTCGCCGACCGGTGCGTCGACCAGGTGCGCTTCGACGATACGGGAAGCGCGATCGGGGTCGTGCTCGCCGATGGGACGATCATCGATGCGGACCAGGTGATCTTGGCGGCAGGAGCCATCCACAGCCCGGCGATCTTGCTTCGGTCCGGATTGAGTGGCGACCAGATCGGCCGCGGGCTCATGGACCATCCGGCTGTCGGGTTCACGCTCGCCCTCGCGCCCGGTCTGCTGGAAGGTGGGGGTTCGCGCGGCAGCAGGTTGGTGACCGCGGCGTACGCCGACCTCGATCCAGTGCAAGTGCTCGCGCTGAACCACCTCGGCGCCCCGAGACCTGACGGTCTTGGCATGTTGCTCGTGGCGCTGATGCGTCCGGCGGGAGCAGCGGGAACGGTCTCGATCCGTTCAGACGATCCCACAATCGAACCGCGGGTCGATCGCGGCCTTCTGGACGACCCGACCGACGTGTTGCGTCTACGAGCAGGCGTCGCGGCGGTGATCGAGATGCTGTCGCTCCCGCCGTTCGTCGACAACGTGACCGACGTCTACATCGACGATGCCGGAACATCGGTCGACGCACTCGACTCCGACGACGCGATCGATGCATGGCTACTTCGCAACGACGGGGGATACGTGCATGCGACGAGTAGCTGTGCGCGCGGTCTCGACGACGATGGCGCAGTGCGAGACCGGCGTGGCCTGTAC
>CALICC010000189.1 GCA_938049325.1 uncultured Ilumatobacter sp.
ACAGTTGCCCCCGCCACCGCAACGAGTGGCATCGACTCGATCGCCGCCGACGGCGCACGCGAGCTCGTGCAGAGCGATCCAGCCGTTCGGTTCATCGACGTTCGCACGAGCGGCGAGTACGCCGGCGTACACATTCCGGGGTCCTACAACGTTCCGCTCGACACGCTTGGCGAGCATGCTGCAGAGTTGGCGGCGATGGATCACCCCGTGGTGATCGTGTGCCGATCGGGGGCTCGCGCCGAGCAGGCACACACGAAACTCGCTCGTGCAGGTAAAGGAAAGATGCACGTGCTCACCGGCGGCATCGAAGCCTGGGAGTCGTCGGGCGGCGATGTGGTGCGCGGCGGCGGAAGCGAAGTGTGGGCGATGGATCGTCAGGTTCGACTCGTGGCCGGGTCGATCGCGCTCGCGGGCATTCTCGCCAGCGTGGTGGTGCCGAAATCCACGTGGCTCGCCGGAGGGGTTGGTGCGGGGCTCGCGTTCTCCGCGGCCACGAACACGTGCGCCATGGGTACGGCACTCTCCAAGTTGCCGTACAACAAGTCCGACGACTGCGATGTCGATCGCGTCATCACCGAACTGAAGGCAAGCTCATGAAGTTCACGCAGTACTACCTGGACTGCCTGTCGCAGGCGTCCTACCTCATCGGCGACGAGACGACAGGCCGAGCCGTGGTCGTCGACCCGCGCCGTGACATTGCCGAGTACGTGGCCGATGCCGAGGCGGCGGGCCTGACGATCGAGCTCGTCATCGAGACGCACTTCCACGCCGACTTCCTGTCGGGCCATCTCGAACTCGCCGCCGCGACCGGCGCGGCGATCGGCTACTCGTCGGTTGCTGAGACCGAGTTCGAGACCCGCAAGCTCGCTGACGGTGAGCGGGTCAGCCTCGGCGACGTGACGCTCGAGATTCGGCACACGCCGGGGCACACGCCCGAGTCGATCAGCATCGTCGTCTACGAGCACGCCGACGACGAGGTCCCCTACGGGGTGCTGACCGGCGACGCGCTGTTCATCGGTGACGTGGGTCGACCCGACCTGTTGTCGTCGATCGGGGTGACTCGCGAGGAGCTCGCGTCGAGCCTGTACGACAGCGTGCACGGACAGCTGCTCACGTTGCCGGATGAGACTCGGGTGTTCCCAGCGCATGGCGCCGGGTCCGCGTGCGGCAAGAACCTGTCGACCGAAACGTCGTCGACGATCGGTGAGCAGCGTGCGACGAACTACGCGTTGCTGGCCGACTCGAAGGAACGATTCGTTGAGTTGGTGACCGAAGGCCAGCCGCCAGCGCCTGAGTACTTCCAATTCGATGCGATGCTCAACCGTCAGGAGCGAGCGTTGCTCGACGAGCACGCCGAGCCGCGCGAGCTCAGCCTTGCCGAGCTCGATGAGATCGTGGCAGGTGGAGCAGTGGTGATCGACGGGCGGGACCCCGAGTCGTTTGCTCGCGGTCACCTCGACGGGTCGCTCAACGTCGGGTTGAACGGACGCTATGCCGAGTTCGCCGGGTCGATCGTTCCGAACGATGTCGACATCGTCGTGATTGCCGAGGCCGGCTTCGAGCGCGAGGCGAAGAACCGGTTGGCGCGGATCGGATTCGATCGTGTTGTCGGGTTCTTGCAGTTTCCTGAGTTGGTGATGCTCCAGAATCCGTCGCGGGTTCGCCAGGCCTCGCGGCTTACGGCGACTGGCTTCGCTGCGGACAGAGCGGGGATCTCGGACCTGCAGCTCGTCGACATCCGCAACCCGGGTGAAGTCGAGCACGGCATGATCGAAGGGGCAATTTCGATTCCGGTCGGCCAACTTCCGTCGCGACTCGGCGAACTCGATCCCGCGGCGCCAACGGTCGTGTACTGCGCGGGCGGGTATCGGTCATCGGTCGCGGCCAGCGTGCTGCGCGAGGCCGGGTTCGCTGACGTGTCGGACATCCTCGGCGGCTACGGCGCCTGGCTCGAAGCCTCAGCCTGAGGCGCCCTACGGTGTCGTCAGCGGGAGCCCGGCGCTCTGCCAGGCAACGATGCCACCGTCGACGTCTTGCACGTTCTGAAACTCAAGGCCTTCCATGAGTTCGAGCGTTTGGCCGCTGCGGTTGCCCGAGCGGCAGTACAGGACGTACGACGCGTCGGGATCGAGCTTGGCCAATTCGGTGGCGAAGTCATCGCGATAGAAGTCGATCATCACGGCGCCGTCGATGTGGCCTTCGGCGAACTCTTCAGGAGTGCGCACGTCGAGAATCACGAGGTCGTCGGGCGCGTCGACGAGCGCGGCGTTTGCGTCCTCGGCTGACACGAGCCGTAACCCGCTCGCGGTGGGCGCAGCGGCGACGGTTGCGCGCGTGGTGTCGTCGCTCGACGTGTCGGTGGACCCGCCGCATGCGGCCAGCGTGGCGCCGGCGAAGATCAACGGAGTAAGCCATGCGGTTCTGCGCATGCCGTGATTCTACGCGTTCCCGCGCAGGCGAATTCGTCGAGGCGCCAGTCTCACACGTTGCCGACAACGATCTCGGTGGTCTCGTTGTCGCTGAAGGACTGGAGCAGGTTGTTCGCCGCTGAATCGTCGTGATTCGATCGAACGTGATCGCCGTTGACGTGATGAAAGCCGGAGACCGAGACCTTGCCCGCCGCCATCAGCCGCGCCAACTCCTGGGCGCGGAAGCGGCGGCGCCCGGTCAGCTGGAAGATCCCGAACCGCCGGAGGCCGCTCGCGTATTCGGCCGAGCGCATACGGGCATCGACCGGTTGCACGAACACCTGGGCGGTGAGCACGATGTTGCCGTCCACGACGATCGCCGCGTCCGGCGACCCGTCCACCGTCAGATCGCCGGCCGGTGTCGAGTCGTCGAGCGACTCGGCCAAGCGAGACAGCTGCGCCCCGAGCGACGCGCCGAGGCTCTCGCGCAGCGCGCCGGGCGCCCCCTCGATGTCAGCCGCCCCGTTCCACGCTGCCTGCACCGCAGTAAGCCACAACCCAATTCCGAGCGCGGTGAGGGAACCAACACCCGTGAACAACAGCGCCGACGCCCCGATCGTGATCACCCACTGCAACGCGCCGTAGAAGATCTCATCGCTGTCGTCGACATCGACCTCGATGCCGGACGTGTCCATCGACATCGCGACCGTGCCCCGCACCAGCTGTGGAATCGCCACGCCCTCGAAGTCGATGTCGACATCGGGCAGCAGATCGATTCCTGGAGTATCGACCGGACGCACGACATGGCCGACCACGCTGATCCCGTCGTCGGCCATCATCATCTCGAGCTCTTTGACCACGGCACCTTCGACCTTCTGTCCGATGCGAATCGCTGCAGCTCGGGCGAGCATCAGGTCGAGAAACGCCCGGTTGTAGGCCACAGCCAGCCCGATGTTGGCCGGAAGGAAGCTCTCGGTGATCTGCAACTCGGCGGTCGACCCGGGCGGGGCGACGCTGAGTACGAAACTGTCGGCCTGCTGAGCGTCAGCGGCCGGAGTCAACGTGAGACGCACATCCCAAGCCGCATCGGCCGGTCGGTCGCCGACGAGTGGAAAGCGTGACTCGTTGAGCCCTGCCACCAAGTTGGCGGCGAGCGGAAGCCGGACGGCGTCGAGCACCGACTGCACGTCGGGACTCGTCATGATGGCGTCGATGTCGGCGGCTTCGACCGGGAACGACGGCGTACCGTCGACACCGTCGTACCGGAAGCCGATGTCGGGTGGCAAGTCGCCTGCCACCAGCACCGGTGTCAGCAGTACAGCGGCCTCGAGTGGAAACGCCAGCGGGTCTGCACTGAGGTCGTCGAGTGGGCGCGCCTCGATCGACCCCGTGAGTTGGAGGATCGCTCGCGGTGGCTGACTTGGGTCGGTCGCGATCGAGTAGACCGGCGCATCGAGCAACACCCGTACTCGGAAGGTCTGCCCGTTGACCTCGCGGTCGAACTCCTGCTCGTCGGGGAGCTGGCCGATTCGCTGCAACTCGGCCAGATACTCGCTGATCACCTGCACCGAGATGCCGACGGCTGCGTCTGCGTTCCCAAGATCGACGTTCATGTCACTTCCCCTTTGTGATTCCCCTTGTGTTACCTGAGTCGCCGCGGGCGTCGGTGATACGCGCTCATCGTGAACCCGCTGTTCGCATCACCCTTGGGCCAGGCGAATGCGTTCGGCCTCGAGTGACGGTGCGAGCAGTTCGGTGACGAACCGCTCCCGTGTGGGGAGCGCAAGATGGACTCCGTCCGGCCGACCTTCCGGGCCGTCGAGGCCGCTCGCCGTCAGCCAGCCGTCGAAGTCGACCGATACCACATCGAGTTCTCCGATGATCGCGCGCAGTGCATCCCAGCGCTCAGGGTCATTCAACGGGTCGTCGACGTTGCCCCAGCCGAGGCGAGAATCGGCCGGTACGACCCACACGACGGTGGCGCCAGCGTCCGAGATCTGACGAACGAACCGCTCGTATGCGTCGGTGATCAGCTGCTGGCCCTGCGGATCGGCAACCGACACGACGACGTCGTCATCGAGATGGATGTCGACCGAGTCCCACGGGCCGATGTTGACGACCACGGCATCGATGAACTCGTCGCGGACCCGTTGCGGCATCGACTCCCACATCTGGTGACAACCGCGGAGATCGACGAAGTCTCGATCGCCCTGCTCGGTGGTGAACTCGTGCAGTCGACCGTCGGAGCCTGCCGTCAGCCCGCAACCGTTGAACGTCGCACTGCCGACAACGAGCTGGTCGGGAACCCGCTCGGCGAAACTGGTGAGCGACTCGGCCAGCTGGACTCCCGTGCTGTCGCCGGCCACCAGGACGCGCAGCGGCGTCGTCGGCAACGCAACCGTGGTCGGTGCAGCAACCGCCGTCGACGCCACGATCGTCGTCGCGGGCGAGGACACGCCGTCCTCGCCGGCGTCGTCCGGAACTGTCGAGCGGGGCACCGTCGAGCCGGGCAGCGTCGGTGTGGTGAACGCCGTCGTCGGTGGCGGTGGTGGTGGCAACGTGACCGATGAGGACTCAGACGTCGTCACTACCGGCACCATGGCCACCCCGATCGCGACGAGCGCGGACGTCGCACCGACCGCCGCCAGCGACGCTCGCCAGTCGACGAGACGGCGACGACGACGGATCGGCGATTCGACGAAACGAAACGAGAGATCTGCGACGACCACCGCGACCGTCACTCGAGTCGCATCGAGCGCCAGCATCGAGTGCACCGCATCGGATGCGCCGACACGCTCCGGCGACAACAACAGAAAGATCGGCCAATGCCAGAGATACAGCCCGTAGCTCCGATCACCCAGCCAGCGCAACGGCGTCGAGGCGAGCAGCGTCTCTCCCAACCCATCTGCGGCGGCAACCACGACGATCATCACGCAGCCAGCAAACACTGGAAAGCCCCACACGAACATCCAGTCGGAACGATCCGACGCAAACGCCATGACCGCGACCGCTATCGCGAGGCCTACCGGCGCGAGCCGGCGAGCTGTGGACCCACCCCGCAACCCGCCATGGGGTAACACGGTGGTGAACGCGGCCGCGGCAGCTCCGATCAGCAGACTGTGAGCCCGGGCGAACGTGTTCATGTAGGTCGCCGTCACGTCAACCGGATCAAACGTCAGATTCATCACGGCGATCGAACCGACCGCGCCCAGTACAGCAACCAATGCTGCGTTGCGTCGGTGCGATCGAGACAGCGCAACGACCGCGGCCACGGCGATCGGCCAGACGAGGTAGAACTGCTCTTCGATGGCCAGCGACCAGAAGTGCGTCACCGGTGACGGATCGCCGAACCGCGCCCAGTAGTCACCACCACCCGACACCGTTCCCCAGTTCGAGACCCACCCGGCCGCCCAGAACAGATCGCGACGTAGCGACGCCACCTCGATGCCCACGATCGGCCAGACCGCGGCGACGGTCAGCAACACCACCATCGCCGCCGGGATGATCCGGCGTAGGCGAGCAACCCAGAACCTGCGCAGGTGGATACGTCCGTCGCGATCGGCTTGGTTGAGCATCTTCCACGTGATCAGCCATCCCGACACGACGAAGAACGCGTCGACGCCCAGGAAGCCTCCCTCGAGACGGTCGAGGTGGAACAGCAGCACCACCGCAACGGCGATCGCTCGAACGCCGTCGAGGCCGGGTCGGTAGGCGTCGGCTCTGCCAACAGCCACAGGTTGCGGCGCGGCACGCTCGACTTGACCGGCCTCGCTCCCCGTGCTGTTCGAGCCAGCGTCCACGCGCGTCGACAGTATCGATTCGTCGCAAGGTGCCGTGCGCCGAGGTCGCCGTGGCGTGCTCGTCGTGAACCGCGTCCGCAAATTCGCGGCACGATGCCGCGGAATTTTCTATCGTTGTCGACGCGGTCAGGAGCAACGGAGGGAGCGACGACGTGACACGGCGATTGTTTGACGATGTCGATCGGTGGGCGCGCGACGCTCCGGGTGCAACTGCGATCCACGACACCGACAACACCGTCGTCACGTACGGCGAGTTGGGTGCCTGGTCGAATCGAGTCGCACACCTGTTGATCGAACTCGGTGTCGTGCCCGGCGATCGCGTCGCGATCAGCGTTCCCAAGGGCGCGGCTGCAATTGCAGCGATGCTCGGGGCGGCCAAAGCCGGGGCGGCGTATGTGCCGATCGATCCGGATTCGCCGCTGGCACGAATCGCGCTCGTCGTCGAAGCCGCCGAGCCTCGGGTCGTCATCGCCGACCCGACCGCGGTCGCCACCGTCATGGCAGCAGACCAGGCAATCGACGAGGTCGTCGTCGGGACGATCACTCAGGACGCCCCGACGTGGCCGCGACCGGCAGCGTTCACGGGCGCGGACCTGGCCCGTCATGACGGTGCGTCTCGACCGAGCGTCCGCTGGGCAGCCGACGACCTGGCCCACGTGCTGTTCACGTCGGGCTCGACCGGAGTCCCGAAGGGGGTCATGATCACCAATGCGAACGTGTTCGCGTTCGTCGATTGGGCGGTGGAGCACTTTGGCTACCAACCCGACGATCAGCTCTCGGGTCACTCGCCGCTGCATTTCGATCTCTCGACGTTCGACGTCTTTGCTGCGTTCGCCGCTGGCGCCACGTTGCACCCCGTTCCCAAGCGCGTCAACGTCAACCCCAAGGACTTGGCTGCGTGGATCCGCGAGCGTGAGTTGACGCAGTGGTTCTCGGTGCCGTCGGCGCTCAACCATCTCGTGCGCTACGACGACGTGCTTCCCGGCGACTTTCCGTCGCTGCGCCGTCTCATCTGGTGCGGCGAGGTGCTTCCGACGCCGACGTTGATCTCGCTGATGACCGCGCTGCCCCATGCCGAGTTCACGAACCTGTATGGGCCGACCGAGGCCACGATCGCGAGCAGTTGGTACCGGGTTGCCGACACGCCGGCCGATCCGACCGAGTCGGTGCCGATTGGTCGCCCATGCTCGGGCGAGCGGCTCGTCGTGCTCCGCGACGACGGGTCGGACGCAGATGACGAGGAGATCGCAGAGCTGTACATCGAAGGCGTCGGCCTCAGCCCTGGCTACTGGCGTGACGACGACATGACCGTCCAGCGTTTTCGCACCGACCTGATCGACGGCCGTCGGCTCTATCGCACCGGTGATCTCGCGTGGCGACGAGCTGACGGCGTGGTGATGTTCGTCGGGCGCGTCGACAGTCAGATCAAGAGTCGTGGTCATCGCATCGAGCTGGGTGAGATCGAAACTGCACTCAGCACGGTCAGCATCCTCAACGACAGCGCGGTGGTTGCGATCGATGTCGACCACCTCGACGGCGCTGCGATCTGTGCGGCGTTCACTGCCGACGAACCGATCAAGCCCGCCCGGTTGGCCAAGGAACTGTCGCAGCTCATCCCGCGCTACATGCTCCCGCACCGCTGGATCCAACTCGACGCGATGCCCAAGAACGTCAACGGCAAGATCGATCGTCCGGTGTTGCGAACCGCGTTCGAAGCTGCTGAGGAAGGTGCCCGATGATGACCGTCGATGACGTGATCGACCTCCTCGAGAACCAGTTGTTCGTTCTCGTCGACGGTCCCGACGACGATCTCGTCGAACGCGGCGAACTCGACTCGCTGCGATTCGTCGAGCTGCTGCTCGGTATCGAGTCGCTCACCGGCGAGCGACTCTCGCCTCAGCACCTCGATCTCGACGACCTTCGCACGCCCAACCTGATCGTGAAGGCCATCAATGCCCAGCTCGGCGGAGAGGGCAGCGCCGGCTGATGGGAGTACGACCACTCGAACCAGCCGACCTTCCAGCGCTCGCCGAGCTCCACGTGGAGGTGTACGGAACCTTCACTGCAACACCTGAGGTGATCCGTCGCGGCTACGTGGAGCGGTGGCCAGCGCTCAGCGCCGACAGCGCCGGCTCAGACGCCGTGTCGCCCTCGCTGGTTTTCGAACTCGATGGCGCGATCGTCGGATATGTGCTCGTCGGCCGTCAACCAGCGGTCTTTCGCGACGAGCGGATCTGGGTGGCGTCCACCTCTCATCTCACGGTGCACCCCGATGCGCGTGCATCGCTCGCCGCGATCCACCTCATGCGCGCGATCGCGGCTGGGCCACAAGACCTCACCTACATCGACAGGTCGAACGAGACCGGGCGCCAAGCGCTGAGGGCCGCTGGATTCGAGCAGGTGCCCGCATACAGCCTCCGGTGGGAGAAGCAGCTGCGGCCTGGCCGTCGCTTCGCTCGGCGGCTCGCGCTCCGATTGCCACGCGGGTCCGACGCCGTCATCGGTGCGGTGGCGCGTTCTGAGGATTCGTTGCCGAACGTGTTGCGCCGTCGCGCGCTCGCTGAGCTCCCTCCCGCGCCAGAGGTGCTTCAGACCGAGTCGTTGACGATTGATCACGTCGTCGTTGCCGGGCCGCGCCTGCTCGAGCGTTTCGAACTCCACTCCGATGTCAGCGATCGCGAGACCATCGCCGCGCAGTGGCGGCTGCTCGAGGCTGCTCGCCCTCAGAGCCGCTTCGTTCGTCGCGCGCTCGTCTCGCGGCGCGGTGATGTGGTCGGGTGGTACATCGTCGACATCGACGACATCGGATTTGCCGAGGTGATCGAGTTCGCGTCCCTTCCCCAACAGCATCGGGCCGCCAAGCTCGTGATGCTGCACGACCTGATGGAACACGATGTGGTGATCACCCAGGGGAATCTGCACCCGGAGAACCTCTACGACACCGACTCGCTCGGCGGCACCGTCATCACCGAGCATGCAACGACATCGGTGTCGGCCCGCGACGATGCACTCCTCGAAGCGTTCCGCCGCAATCGAGCATCGCTCAACGCGGTCGAAGGCGAGTTTCTCATCGACCCGACCGCAGCGGTGGAACGGTGACGTCTCTGCGCATCGTGCTCGCGGGGGACGAGGCGGCAGGCGCCCGCGCCCTCGCGCTCCTCCTTCGGTCGAACCACGACGTGGTCGCGGTCGCCGCGCCGCGCGGCATCGACAACGAGCCGGGAGCGCTGTGGCAGCGAGCGACCGAGCATGGCCTCACGGTGTTCGACGCTCGGAGACTCCATCATCCCGATACCGCCAACGAGCTCATCCCCGTGCGCCCCGACGTCCTCCTCAATGTGCACTCGCTGACGAAGGTCGCCTCCGAAGTGCTCGACGTGTTCGCGGTTGGTGCGTGGAACCTGCACCCCGGACCGTTGCCGGAGGGAGCGGGCATCAACGTTCCCAGCTGGGCGATCAGCGAACGGTGGAGTCGTCACGGTGTGACGCTCCACCGCATGACCGCCGAGTACGACGAGGGAGTGATCGCGTACGAGGACCGTTTCCCGATCGACCAGCGAGCCACCGGGCTCACGCTGTCGGCCGAGTGTGCCAGCCGAGGGATCCGACTGGTCAAACGGTTGATCGACCAGCTGAGCGACGACCCGGCCGCGGTGCCCGAACACGCTCAAGATCTCACAGCACGCGCGTACTACGGCCTCGGCCAGCCCAATGGCGGAATCGTGGAGTGGTCGATGGAGGCTGCATCGATCGACGCGGCGGTACGCGCCGCCGACTTCCGGCCGTTCCCGAGCCCATGGCACTGGCCGCAGTCCGAGCTCGACGGCGAGTGGGTGGAACTGGTCGACGTCGAGGTCGGTGAACTCAGCGACGAAGCTCCGGGCACGACGCGATCGTCGCAAAACGACGGACATGTCACGACCGAGGTCGCAACACGCGACCGATGGCTCCGGCTCGTCGAGACGAAGCCGATCGACGCACCGAGGGTGGTTCAGCAATGTCAGAAGTAGCCGGCCGATTCGAGGTCTTCTCGACCTGTCCGCAATCGAGCAAGTCCGAGCCGCGTGACTACCTCGCACGGGTCCGCGAGGTGGCGCAGTGGTCCGATCGCTACGACTACGACGGGATCCTCGTCTACTACGACCACAGCCTGGTCGACCCATGGTTGGTCGCGGCCGAGATCGTCGGCTCGACCGAGACGCTCGCGCCGCTGGTGGCCGTTCAGCCTGCCGCGATGCCGCCATACGGGGTCGCCAAGAAGCTCGCAACTTTCGCCTCGATGTACGAGCGTCGGCTGTATCTCAACATGATCGCAGGTGGCTTTGTCGGTGATCTGGAGGCGATCGGCGACACGACGCCGCACGATCGTAGGTACGACCGGCTGCGCGAGTTCACCGAGATCGTGCTCGGTCTTGCGTCGGGCGACGCAGTGACCACCGATGGCGAGTGGTACACCGCCAAGGCGTTGAAGCTGACCCCGACCATTCCGGCCGAGCTGCAGCCAGGACTGTTGATGTCGGGCTCGTCGCCTGCTGGGCTGGCAACCGCCGCGGCGCTCGGTGCCACCGCGATCCAGTATCCGGAGCCGGCTGGCGGGGAGACCACCGAGGTTCCTGATGGGGTCTCGACGGGCATTCGAGTCGGCATCATCGCCCGAGACGACAGCGAGACGGCGTGGCGAGTGGCTCACGACCGGTTCCCGCCGAACCGGCGAGGCGAAATGCTCCACGACATGGCCATGGCGAAGTCGGACTCGCAATGGCATGCAACGCTGTCGAAGCTCGCTGAGGAGTCGGCGACGGTCGGCAACGCGTACTGGCTCGGCCCCTTCCAGAACTACGACACCTTCTGCCCGTACTTGGTCGGATCATTCGACGAGGTCGCCGACGAGTTGGCCCGCTACTGGGATCACGGGCACCGGTCGATCATTCTCGACATCCCGACCGTCGAAGACGACCTCGCGACGACCGCCGAGGCATTCGATCGCACGGCGCAGCGAATCGCCGGCGCAGATCGCTGATCCGGCCTGACGGCTCCGGTGAGACCGGGAAACTAACCGGTCGGTAAGTTTCTGGTGTGACCGACACCGAGCCATCTGTTGCTCTCGGCGAGCTCATCGACCTCTCGGGCAAACGCGCGCTCGTCACCGGCGGAGGCAAGGGCATCGGCGCGGCGATTGCCCGCCGTCTGGTCGAAGCCGGAGCCGCCGTCACGATCGCCGACCTCGACCCGAACGCATCCCGAGCAGCGGCGCAGATCGGTGCCGAGTTCGTCACCTGTGACATCACCGACGCGAGCCAACTCGCCGCTGCCTTCGACGTGGCCGATGGTGGCGGCGGCCTCCACATCGTCGTCAACAACGCCGGCATCTTCCCGACCACCGGCTCGCTCACCGAGGTCACCGACGCGTTCGTCGACCGGATGCTCGACGTCAACGTACGCGCGCAGTTCAGCGCGACCCGAGAAGCAGCGCGACGCATGGCCACCGGTGGCTCGATCGTCAACCTCGCGTCGATCGCCGGGCTCGGCGGCGGCGCTAACATCTCGGCCTACGCCGCGTCGAAAGCGGCCGTCATCGCGCTCACGCGCGCCGCTGCCAACGAACTCGGCGCCTCCGGCATCCGCGTCAACGCGATCGCCCCAGGCATCATCGACACACCCGGCGTGCAAGAACAGATGGAACCGTTGCGCGCCGGTGGCATCGACGTCGATGCCCGCATCGCCTCCAACCCCGTCGGCCAACGCGGCCTCCCAGATCACGTCGCCCGGTGCGCCCTGTTTCTTGCGTCTGACCTCGCCGCGTTCGTGTCAGGTCACGTCCTCGTCGTCGACGGAGGAGCAACCGCATGACCGGCAGGGAGCTGGATGGTGGGCTTGTCGAACGTCTCACGGCCGAGATGCACTGGGAGATGAGCCGCACCGGCCCGCCCGACGGCTTCCCCGTGTTCCCCGACATCCCGTCGGGTCGTTACACCGACCGCGAGTTCTATGAGCTCGAGCAACAGCACCTCTGGACCAACTCGTGGATCTGCGCCGGACGCTCGAGCGACCTGCCCGACAACGGCAGCTACTTCCTCTTCGACGAACTGAACCTGCCGCTCATCGTCATTCGCGGCAAGGACGGCACCGTCCGCTGCTTCTCCAACACGTGCATGCACCGCGGCGCGCCCGTCGTCCGCGAACCCGCCGGCACGGTGCGCAACCTGCGCTGTCAGTATCACGCATGGACCTACGACGCGACCGACGGCCACCTCATCGCCGTCACCGACGAACGCGACTTCCCCGGCCTGTGCAAGGACGACAAAGGGCTTCCCGAGATCAGCTGCGACACGTGGGGCGGCTGGGTGTGGGTCAACCTCAATCCTGACCCGATCCCGCTCATCGACTTCCTCGGCTCGTTCGCGACCGAGATGGATCAGTTTCAGACCGAGCAGTTCCAGCTCGTCGGCACCGACCATCGCGTCATCGACTGCAACTGGAAAGTCGCCATCGAAGCGTTCCAAGAGGTGTACCACTTCCGGTTCATCCACGACCGGGGCGGCAAGACGCAGCTCGACTCGCGCGGCGCCACTATGGGGCTCTTGCCGCACGGCAGCTCACGCCAGGTGGTGCCGTTCTCCAAACACGTCACCGAAGCCGCCGGCATGGCATCGTTCGACGACTGGAAGGAGCTACCCAACCCGTTCGGCTTCGCCCCGACCAGCACCGTGCATCCAATCGTGCACTCCACCAGCTACGCGTTCAGCGTGTTCCCGAACCTCGTCACGCCAGTCGCGGCGAATGGCTTCCCGTGGATGTTGTTCTTCCCCGATGGGCCGGGCCGTACCAACATTCGGATCTACCACTACTCGTCACCCGAGAACGTCGACATGGCCGACGCGTGGGCCAAGCGCATCGAGGCCTTCGCGCTGATCATCGACGAAGACGTCGAGAACCTGAACCCGATGGATCGAGCGATGAACTCGCCGCTCTACACCGGGACCCCGATCTCATATCAAGAACGACGCCTCTGGCACCTGAACGAAGCCATCGACCGGACCATCGGCATCGAACGAATCCCCGAAGAGCTGCGCGTCGCGCAGCTGCTCGGCGACTACATCGAGAACTGAGACAACATGACCGAAACCACATCGCCCACCGACCGCTCGGCAGGAGTCAGCCTCACCGAACTCCTCGACCAGGACTCGCACCCCGTGTCCGACGTGTTCCGCACGGAATCTCGCGTTGGCATCCGCGAGGGCAACACACGCATTCCGGCCAGCCTCTACTACTCGCTCGACGTGCACCACCAAGAGGTCGACAAGTTGTGGTCGCGGGTGTGGCAACTCGCATGTCTCGAAGCCGAGATCCCCGACGTCGGCGACTACCACGTCTACGACATCGCCCACCTCTCGTTCCTCGTCGTTCGAATCGCCCCCGACGAGATCAAGGCGTACGCGAACTCCTGTCTGCACCGCGGTCGCAAGCTCCGTGAAGAACCCGGGCGTGGGGCACACAACCTGCGCTGTCCGTTCCATGGATGGGCGTGGAACCTCGACGGAAGCCTGAAGGAGATCCCATGTGAGTGGGACTTCCCGAGCGTCGATACCGACGCGTGCTCACTGCCCGAAGCCAAGGTCGACACCTGGCACGGCTTCGTCTTCATCAATCCCGACCTCGACGCCGCACCGCTCGCCGATCATCTCGCCGGGCTCGATGAACACTTCGAAGCTGTGCCATTTGAACGTCGCTACAAGTCGGCGCACGTCCGCAAGATCATGCGGGTCAACTGGAAGGCCTGCCAGGAAGCGTTCATGGAGAGCTATCACGTCGTGGCCACGCACCCGACGCTCATGGAAACTCTCGGCGACGCGAACACTCGCTACGACACGTTCGCCAACTTCAGTCGAGCCGTGTCGCCCCAAGGCATCGAGTCGCCGCACCTCGCCGACATGCCGCACTGGGAGCGCCTCGCCGACGGAAAACAGTTCGCCCGCTACCGGCATCCGATGAGTGGCCACATCTACGAACGCATCGCCGAAGGCCGCGTCAGCGTGACCAATCTCGACGGACACGTCAGCGAGTTCGATGACGAAGGCCGGTGGGTGGACGGTCCGCAACGCCAAGCCGACCCTCACCTGTGCAAATGGATCGGCGGCCCGAGCGGGGAGGGGTGGGACGAACTCCCGCTGATGATTCCCGATCCACCCGACGGCGTCGAAACCGACGCCGAGGTGCGCGCCTGGCTCGCCGAGCAGCGTCGTGCCGCGGTGCGCAAGTCCACGCCGTGGGTGCCCGTCGATGACCTCAGCGACGCCGAACTGGTCGACTCGATCTACTACTCGGTGTTCCCGAACTGGTCGCCGTGGGGAGTGATGAACCCGCTCATGTACCGGTTCCGGCCGCACGGTGACAATCCCGACGAGTGCATCTTCGAAGTGATGTTCTTCCCGCCAGCACCCGACCCCGACAACCCGCCTCCACCCGCTGCGGTCACCGAGCTCGGCCCCGACGACGACTGGACGCTGGCCACAGAACTCGGCCCGACGGCCAAGATCTTCCAGCAGGACTCGCGCAACCTGCCGCACGTGCAGGCGGGTGTGAAGGCGTCAGCCGTCGGCGAAGTGGTGTTCGCCAACTACAACGAAACCAAGATCCGACACTTCTGGGAGCACTACTACGAGTGGCTCGACATGGGCGCCACGTCGGTGTCGGTGACGCCACGCAGCAACGCTTGACCGGACCTAGTCGGGCGAGATCTGGCCGGCGAGTTCGAGGATCTTCGTCGGCGGGAGATATTGCGTGGTCACCCGCGCGTTGTAGTCCGAGAGCGCGTTCTCGATGGCGTTCGTGACCGCCGCTGGCGCGCCGATCATGCCGCCTTCGCCGACGCCGCGGAAGTCGTTCTCGAAGCCTTCGGAGTGCGTCTCGAGATGATGCACCTCCACCTCGGGGATCTCCATCGCGGTGGGCAACAGGTAATCCATGTAGGTGGCCGACTGGAGGTTGGCGTCCTCGTCGTACGTCGCCTGCTCGTAGAGCACCGAGCCGATTCCCTGCGCCACCCCGCCCCGAACCTGACCGTTGACGATCGCCGGGTTGATGATCGGCCCACAATCCTCGACGACCAGATAGCGGGGGAAGGTGACCTTTCCGGTGCCGAGGTCGATGTCGACCACGCAGATCTGCGTAGCAGTCGACCAGCCGCCGTCACCAGCGCCGTTGTAGTTGGTGCCGTACTCGAACGGGGTGCCGTACTTGTCGCCCTTGGCGCCATCGTCGGCGGCCTGCTTCGCCACCTCGGCAAAGGTGATGCCTCGGGCCGGAACACCGGCCACGTGAATGTTGCCGTCGATGATCTCGACGTCGTCGGCCGCGCACTCGAGCATGTCGGCCGCCTTCTCGGCGATCTGGCGCCGCACTTCACGCGAGGTTTTGCGCACCACGCCACCGCCGATCGGGCCACCGCGGCTGCCGCCGGTGCCGATCAGGCTGAAGCTCGTCTTGTCGGTGTTGCCGTAGACGAGCTTCACGTCGTCGAGCGCCACGCCGAGTTCGTCGGCAGCAACCTGTGCGTAGGTGGTTTCGTGACTCTGGCCGTGCGGCATCTGCGACGTGTAGATCACGACCGACCCGTCGGCTTCGATTGTTGTGTAGCCCTCTTCGGGCATGAGCATGCCCGAGCCCGGGTTGATCGAGTCCCAGTAGTTCGGTGGGCCGGGAGCCGCCTCGTGATACGACGCGATGCCGATGCCGAGGCAGTGACCGCGCTCCGCGGCTTCGGCCCGGTCGGCTTCGAACTGCTCCATGTCGACGAGCGTCAGCGCGTGCTCGAGGGTCTTGCGCGTCGACATCGTGGCGTCGATGGTCGGCCCGGTGATCATCGCCGTCGGCATGGCGTCTTCGCCGATCATGTTCTTCAAGCGAAGCTCGGCGGGTGATATGCCGAGCGCGGCAGCGGTCACGTCGATCATGCGCTCGCGCGCCCATGTCTCGTTGGCCCACGGGCCGCGGTAGGCGACGTACTTGCCCTTGTTCGTCGCGACGATGCGGCTCCGGATCTCGTATGCGTCCCACTTGTACGAGCCGGGGAACATCACCTTGATCATCTTCGAGATCATCGGGGCCCCGACCGGGAAGCCGGGGTATGCGCCCTGGTCCATGACCATGTCGACTTTGAGTCCGCGGAACGTGCCGTCGTTGTCGACCGCGATCGACACGGTCATGGACTCTTCGCGCGCCTGGCCGCCGTCCATCAGGTTCTCGATGCGGTCTTCGATCCACTTGACCGGTCGGCCGACGCTGAGCGCCGCCGCAGCCACCGCGATGTCTTCTCGTGCGATCGAGCCCTTGGCGCCGAATCCGCCGCCGATGTCTTGTGCCTTGACGGTCGGGTAGCTCTCCTTCGCGAGCAGACCGACACCGATCTTGTTCATCGCCCCGAGGAACGACTTGTCCTTCTTGAACTGCGCGGCCGCGCCCGAGTTGTCCTGATCCTTCAGGTCGTCGCTGTTGCTCTGCAGGAACGACTTCATGCCGCTCGCGAAGCTGCTGCGCCGGTCCTTGTTCTTGGCGATCGCCTTGAGTGATGCGCCCATCGACTGTTTGTCGGTGAGGGCCGCCACAAGCCAGCGAAGTGCGTGGCTCGACTGCGTGGCGTTGTGGATCGTCATGTGTCCGTCGTCGTCGACCATGACCAAGCTGCCGCGGGTCTCCATCGGCTGATTCGACTGGCGCTGACACTCGAAGCGTTCGGTGATGACGCGGTCGGCGCCAGCGAACACGGCATCGATGTCGCCGAAGGTGTCGGTGTGGTCCATGACCACGTTGCTCCCGGCTTTCTCCCAGAGTGGCTCAGAGGAAGGCGACAACGCGTCGGCTATGTCGGCAACCGGCTCGAGCGGCTCGTAGTCGACCTCGACGAGTTCGATCGCGTCTTCGGCCAATGCACGCGACTCGGCGAGCACGACCGCTACCGGATCACCGACGAGGCGCACCTTGTCGGCGCTGAGCGCGTGATACATCGGCGTGTAGAGGCCGGGCAGCATCAGTAGCGGCGGGAATGGGTGAGTGGTGTCTTTCAGGTCGTCGCCGGTGATCACGGCGACGACGCCGGGGGCGCGTCGCGCAGCCGATGCATCGATCGAGTTGATCTTGGCGTGGGGCATCGGGCTGCGCACGAACACGGCGTGCACCACGTTGTCGGGGTCAAGGTCGGCGATGTACTGGCCGTTGCCGCGCAAGAGCCGATCGTCTTCGACGCGCTGCACGCTCTGGCCGACGAGGCCACTGCGGTTGGTGCTGCTCATTTGCCGCTCTCCTTCATCACACGCACGGCGGTTTCGACGCCGGCAACGATCGATTGGTATCCGGTGCAGCGGCACAGGTTGCCGCTGAGTTCCTCGCGGATTTCGGCGGTGGTCGGATCGGGGTTCTCGTCGAGCAACGCAACGGCGCTCATGAGGAATCCCGGAGCGCAGAACGCACATTGGAAGCCGTGAGCTTCCATCATCGCTTGCTGGATTGGGTGGAGTTCGCCGTCGGGTCCGGCGAGTCCCTCGATCGTGGTGATCTCGGTGCCTTCGGCCTGTGCACCGAGCATGAGGCAGGACCGAGCAGGTTCGCCGTCGATCAGCACGGTGCAGGCGCCGCACACGCCGTGCTCGCAGCCGAGGTGTGTGCCGGTGAGGCCAATGTCTTCGCGGATCACGTCGCTGAGCGGTCGGCGTGCTTCGACCGATACCTGGTGGTGTGTGCCGTTCACGGTGACCGAGAGATCGACGATGCTGCCACCCGCGTCTCGTTCGGCCTGAAGCCGGGGAGTGTCGGTGTTTGACGTGGTATCGGTCATGCGGATGCTCCGATCCGATTGGCCGCGGATTGCAGCCCGCGCAGGGTCAGCGTTCCGGCGAGGTGCTTGCGATAGGCGGTCGAGCCGTGAATGTCGCTCGGGGGTTCGAGTTCGGCTGACACGACCTCCGCGGCAGCGGCGAAGCTCTCGTCGTTCGCCGGTGCTCCTTGGAGAACCGCTTCCGCCGCGGTCACTCGGACCGCCGTGGACGCTGCACCGAGAAACGCGAGCGCAGCATCGGTGATGACGTTGTCGTCGCCGACAACGAGCTTGCCGACGAACCCGACGAGTGCGTAATCGCCATGGCGGCGTGCCACCTCGGTGACCGCGCTGACCGCGTTGGCGGGCCAGGCCGGGAACGTGACCGACGTGAGGATCTCGTCGGCCTCGAGTGCGGTGTCGAGGTATCCCTCGAAGAAGTCGTTGGCTGCGATCGTGCGATCGCCGCGTGTTGACGTGGCGGTCATCGTGGCCTGCGTGGCGAGGACGACAGCTGGCATCTCGGCGGCAGGGTCGGCATGAGCGATGCTCCCGACCACGGTGCCACGCGTGCGGATGGCTCGGTGTGCCACCCACGGCATCGTCTGGGCGATCAGCGGAGCGTGCTCGGCGATG
This sequence comes from uncultured Ilumatobacter sp., assembly GCA_938049325.1. GTDB lineage: Bacteria > Actinomycetota > Acidimicrobiia > Acidimicrobiales > Ilumatobacteraceae > Ilumatobacter_A. The sequence goes on from CALICC010000189.1 coordinate 18,654, forward strand.
GCCGGCGACTTGTTGGCCTGCTCGTGGCGCACCAATGCCCCGATCGTGACCGCACCGTCGGAGTCGACGTGGATCGCGTCGAGCTTGGGAACGCGGCCGATGTCGACCACGTGTGCGGGACGACCCATCCGCAGTCCCATCAGTGGGATCAAGCTCTGACCGCCGGCGAGGACTTTGGCATCGTCGCCGTGCTCGGTCAGCAAGGCGAGCGCCTCGTCGAGCGTTTCGGGTCGGTGGTAGATGAACGGCGGGGCCTTCATCCGCAGATCCTGACGCTCGGAGGCGCTCGAAGTCAATCTAGGTGCGGCGCCGCAGTGCGAGGACGACTCGCTCGAGCGCGAACATCGGCGCGAAGGCGACGAGGAAGAGCGGCGAGGGAAACCCGACGAGCATCGTCGCGAAGATGCCCACGTGCATCAGCCAGGCAACAATGACCCATCCGTTTCTCCAGCGCCCGCCCAGCAGCGCGAGTGGAGCGAGGAGTTCGATGGCCACGCTCGCAACACCAGCCGGACGCAACAGAACCGAGTGCTCGACGGCCAACACGGCGAGTGGCGGGCGTCGCTCGCCGAGGAGTTCGAGCCGCGTCGCCGAGTAGGCGATGTGGTTGCGGAGCGTGTCGCCGTCCATCCACTCGAAGCCGCCGTACCGCAACTTGGCGACGCCCGCGATGACGTAGGTGATGACCGTCGTCAGCGCGGCCAGATGGAGCGCATGGCCGTAGCGATCGATCGGTGGACGGTCGGCGGGCGAGTGGGGGCCGCTCACCTCGACACGGGTGTGGGCGCGACGGAGTGCGTCGAGCGACCAGGCGTCGGCCGACCGCGCGAACGCGACAACGATCACGTGCAACGTCATCAGGTTCTCGAAGTGCAGGAGCTGGCCCCACGACGAGCGGTGCGTGGCGACGATGAGCAATCCGAGCGCGAAGACGGGGCCGGTCACGCGAAAACGCCAGCCGACGGTGAACAGCGCTCCGGCGACGATGGTGGCTGCGACGACGACGCTGTTGATCGGATGTGGGATCGGTTGGCCGATGACACGAAAGATGCCGACCGCATCGAAGCGACCGGGGGAGCGGTGTCCCAGCTCGACGAAGACGGGTGACCGCACCAGGAGGTAGCCGGTGACGAAGATGCCGAGGACGATGCGAAAGGTTGCAAGCCGCTCCGGCGGTGCCTCGATCTTGGTCACGATTCGACTCGACACGTTGCGTGGACGGTTCGCTCGACGATGCTCGAACGGTCGAGCGTGTGCTCGATCACGTCGTGGCGTTCGGTGACGACCTCCACAACGGTGATGCCGTCGTTCGGGTCGACGCGTGACGCGATCTCACCGCACCGATCGGCGGCCTGGCCGAGGCGGATCGCAGATCGCAATTCGCCCGTGGCAATCAGCGGGTCGTCGGTTCCACCGATGGTCCCGATCCCGAGTGCGACGCTCTCGCCCGCAGCGTCGATGCCGTACGCGGTGACGAACGAGACCTCTTGGCCGCGCGCCGAGGAGTACATCGGATACGTCGACAGCGGAAAGTCATCGGAGTCGACGAGCACCGGAAACAAGAGAAAGCCGGCCAGCAGCAGCGTCGACACGCTTCCCCGTCTCGATCGGGCAGACATCTCGGAGACCCGCCGCTGCCAGCCGCGTGTCGAGTCATGTTGCACGGTGACCATCTTGCGCCGGATTCGAGCTGTCGGTCCAGCGGCGACGGCCCGAGGCCGTGGACGTCCGTCGATCGCTGACCTTGTGCCCTAGTGGTCAGGGCGCTCCTCCGTCATCGTGGATGGCGCGTCCGACACGCGATCAACTGGGAGGTCTGAGATGAGTCAGGTGAATCCGCGCAACAATCAGCAGTATCTGACTGTTGAGTCCCCGTACGAACTGGCGCGGTGGCGACCGCTTGTGAACTGGGTGCTGTACATCCCGCACGCGATCATCGTCAGCGCGCTCCAGACCCTCGCACAGGTGGTGTTCTTGGTGTACTGGTTGATGTTCGTCTTCACCGGAACGCAGCATCGCGGCCTGTACGGCGTGATGGCGATGTACGAGCGGTACAACGCTCGTGCCGGTGGG
>CALICC010000190.1 GCA_938049325.1 uncultured Ilumatobacter sp.
GCCTACGACCTCGGCGAAGGCGCTCCGGAGACCGCTCAGGTCATCACGGTGTTCTTCCTCGGGCTCGCGGTCGCACAACTCGTGTACGGACCGCTCGCCGACCGGTTCGGGCGCAAGCCGATCCTGTACCTCGGCCTCGTCATCTACATGATCGGCGCCGTCGGTTCCGCGCTCGCACCGACGTTCGAACTCCTGTTGCTCAGCCGGTTCGTCTGGGGTGTCGGTGCGGCCGGGTCGCGTGTGGTGTCGACCGCCATCATCCGCGACCGTTTCGTCGGGAACGCCATGGCCAAGGCGATGTCGCAGGTGATGGCAGTGTTCATGCTGGTTCCCGTGCTGGCCCCGAGCCTCGGAACCGCCCTGATCGCGGTCCTCCCCTGGCGCTCCGTGTTCTGGTTCTGTTTGATCTGGGCCGTCTTCATCGGCCTGTGGAGCTTGCGGATGCGCGAGTCACTCGACCCGAATCTGCGGCGACCCCTCCACGTCTCGTCGACCGTCGGCGGGTACGTCGAAGTCGCCCGCACGCGTGTCACCTCCGGCTACACGATCTCGACGATCTTCATCCAAGGCGTCTTCACGACATACCTCGGAAGCAGTGAACTGATCATCTCCGAGGTGTTCGATCGAAAGTCGCAGTTTCCGTACATCTTCGGCGCAGTCGCCGTGTTGTTTGCCCTCGGTGCCGTGGTCAACGGCCGCATCGTCGAACGGATCGGCATCCACCGACTCGTCAATCGCGTCTTCGTCGTCACGCTGGCGCTCGCGTTCGCGTCGGTCGCGATCTCCCTCGCCTCCGACGGCAAACCCAACTTCTGGCTCTTCATGACACCGCTCGGACTCACGCTCGGATCCTTCATGTTCCTCATGCCCAATCTCAACACCGCCGCGCTCACGCCGGTCGGGCATCTCGCAGGAACGGCATCGGCGTACTCGGGCGCGGTCCGAATGGCGGGCGGCGCCGTGTTGGGCACGATCGTCAGCAGCACGGTCACCGACTCGACCACGTCGTTCTCCATCGGGGTCGCCGCACTGGTGACCGCGAGTTGGCTCACGGTCCTGGTGGTGCGACGCCGCTCGCCAATGCTGGCAAGCGACCATCTCGCACCAACCGAAGCCGTCCCCATCGTGTGAGGACGATTGCCGCAACGGGGACTTCTGTCCATGCCGGTCAGGCCCGAGTCCGACCACAATGCAACGCAATGATGCACAGCAGATCATCCATCGTCGCCGTTGCGTGCGTCGCCGTCCTGGCGGCGTGCACAGGTTCGTCGGACTCGCTCGACTCACTCGGACTGAACGTCGACACCACCGAACCCGGCGCGGGGCCAACCGTCGCGTCCACAGACAACCTCATCGATCCTGACGTCGAAGCTGACGTCGATCCTGACGTCGAGTCTGACGTCGATCCTGACGTCGAAGCCGACGTTGACGACACCGACAGTGCCGGCGACATCAGTCTGGGCGAGCGCAGGCCGTCAGGCGATGAAGCGTTCTGCACGGTTCACGCGGATGAGGACGGGTTGATCGTGACCCATGAGTTCACGAACAACGAAGACGCCATGCGCGACGTCGTGCTCACCTACGACCTCGTTCGTCCCGACGGCAGCGTCGACCAGTCGGTGATCCAGCCGTACAACTCGATTCGCGCCGGCGAATTCGCTCGAATCTCGTCGCGTTGGCTCAGCATCGACGAGTTGAACGACAGCCCGATCGATTCGTGCGTCGTGACGAAGCGGACCAACCTGTGGTTGCCGAAGAACGTCGACCCCGCCGGCATGGATTGCGCCGTGGTGCCGAACACCGGCGCCGGTCGACTCGACGCTGAAGCAACCGTTATCAACGACGCCGCCGAGCCGCGTCGCATCGAGATCGCCGTGGCGTTCGATCGCGACGGAGTGCGCATCGGTAGTGCCCAGTGGTTCCAAGTCGACCCGCTCGAACCCGGGACGACGACCGTTGACGTCGATTCCGATCACCTCGCATCCACCGCCGGGGTGACGTGCGAGATCGTTGCAGCCGGACTGCTGTAGGCGTTGCCTCCGGTTCGGAAGAGCCGAACCGGTGCCGGATCAGATGAGTCCGAGCTCGCTCACCGCGTCGCGTTCGGCAACGAGTTCGGCAGCCGAAGCGTCGATCTTGCTGCGACTGAACTCGCCGATGTCGAGGCCTTGAACGATCTCGTAGTTGCCGTTCTTGCAGACACACGGGAACGAACTGATGATGCCTTCCGGCACGCCGTAGCTGCCGTCAGACGGCACCGACATCGAGACCCAGTCGCCGTCAGGCGTACCGAGCGTCCAGTCACGGATGTGATCGACCGCTGCCGAGGCCGCCGACGCAGCTGACGACGAGCCGCGAGCTTTGATGATCGCACCACCACGAGTTGCCACCGTCGGGATGTACTCGTTCTCGTACCAGTCCTGATCGCCGACGAGCTCGAGCGCGTTCTTGCCACCGACTTCGCAGTTCGCGAGATCGGGGTACTGCGTGTTCGAGTGGTTGCCCCACACGGTCATCTTCTTGATGTCGCTCACCGGTGCGTCGAGGCGCGTCGACAGCTGGCTGATGGCCCGGTTGTGATCGAGGCGGGTCATCGCGGTGAAGCGACCCGGGTCGAGGTCGGTCGCGTTGTTCATCGCAATTACGGCGTTGGTGTTGGCCGGGTTGCCCACCACGAGGATCTTGACGTCCTTCTTGGCCGAGCGGCTCAGCGCTTCGCCCTGCGGCTTGAAGATCCCACCGTTGGCCGACAGCAGGTCAGAGCGGTCCATGCCGTCTTTGCGGGGCATCGAGCCGACCAGGATCGCCACATCGGCATCACCGAACGCCACATCGGCATCATCGGTGCACGTGATCGAGTCGACGAGCGGGAACGCGCCGTCGTCCAGTTCCATCCTCACGCCCTCGAGCGCGCCGAGCGCCGGGGTGATCTCGAGCAACTGCAACGCAACCGGCGTGTCGGGTCCGAGCATCGTGCCCGAGGCAATGCGGAAGAGAAGGCTGTAGCCGATCTGGCCTGCAGCTCCGGTGACGGCGACGCGTACTGGGGAAGTCATGACCCAGAGGCTACGGCCAGTGAGTGCAACCCAGAAAATCTCAGCCGTTCAGGAACGCTCGCGTCGACGCTGTTGCTCGATCGATATCGTCGATCCACGGCGCATGACCAGCGCCGGGCACCAACTCGAGCGTGCTGTTCGCCAGCCGCGCCACGAACTCCTTGGCCGTCTTGGCCCCGCCGTTCGGATCGTCCTCACCCCAGTAGAAGAACGTTGGGCTGACAACTCGAGCGAGCTCCTCGTCGGTGAACAGCATCTCCTGATTGAGCCCTTTGATCGGCGTGATCACCTTGGGCGTCGAGCGAATCTCGTTCAGCATCGTCGGGGTCTGGCGCATGAGCGCGACGTACCAGTCGATCATCTCCTGGTTGAACAAGCCTGAGTCGATCACGTTCTTCAGACCGATCTGGCGCAGCATCGCCCTGACCGCAGTCGCGTTCATCGGCATCCGCCCCGTGATCTGCCCGAGACCGGGGATTCCGGCAAAGCGCATGACGAGCGGCGTGGTCTCCATGGGCACGCCCATCGACCAGCTGAACAGCACGATGCGGTCGATGCGGTCGGGCGCCGCCGCTGCCGCGCGCAAGGTGAAGAAGCCCCCGTATGAGTTTCCGATGACGTGCGCTGTGGGCAGCTCGAGTGCGTCGAGGAGATCGGGAACCAGCTGGTCGGCCACGGCCTTGACCGCATCGACGGACGCGCTGCCTGCGTCGCCGGGCATCGGGTCACTCAGTCCGCATCCCGGCCGATCGAGCAGGATGAGCCGAAATCCGGTGAGGCTCTTCGCCAGGTTGACCCAGCTCGTCCCGGCTGCGGACGCACCGTGAACGAGAACGATGGGAGGTCCCTCGCCGAGCTCTTGGACACGAACCGAGACGTTCAGCTGCTCGAGATGC
>CALICC010000191.1 GCA_938049325.1 uncultured Ilumatobacter sp.
CCACACGTTGTTCGTCGAGGCGGGCGCCGGCGCCGGCAAGACCACGGCGCTGGTCGACCGCGTCGTCAATCTCGTCGTGGAGGCAGGCGTCGACATCCGAGGCATCGCCGCGATCACGTTTACCGAGAAGGCCGCCGCCGAGCTGCGGGCGAAGACCCGCGAGCGCTTGGGCTCGATGGAGCACGACCGGGCACGAGCAGCGTTGGCGGCGCTCGACCACGCATCGATCGGCACGCTCCACGCGTTCGCCCGCCGAATCCTCGACGACTTTCCGATTGAAGCATCGCTGCCGCCCGGGTTCTCGGTCCTCGACGAGCTCGAGAGCAACCTGCGGTTCGACGAAGAATGGTCCGAGCTCCTTGACCGCCTGCTCGCCGATCCCGCCCCGCCGGGCGGCGCGATCGACGGCGGGTCGCTCCTGGTCGAAGTCTGCGAGTTCGACGGGTTCGGCATCGAGAAGGGTCTGCGCAAGGTCGCCAGCGACTTTCGGTACAACTGGGACCTCGTCGACGAACTGGTCGACCGCGCCGACCCTGGGCCGTTCGTACTCCGGTGGGAGCCTCTCGTCCGCTTCGCTCGTGAGGTGGCAGCCACGCCAGTGCCTCCCGACGACAAGCAGGCTGGCATCGTCGCCGCCATCGGAACACACGCTGACGACATCGAGCGTGCGGATCTGCTGTCGCTCCGTCTCGCCGAGATCACCGCGCTGATCAAGACGATCGGCAAGCCGGGCACCAAGGGGTCGAAAGCAACGTGGAAGAAGTGGCCAGGAGTCGAGGCGCTCGACGAGTTGCGAGACGCCGAAGCCGAACTGGCCGAGCAAGCTGACGCTCTGCTGGCAACGGTCACCGCCTACCGCAAGCGACTCGTCGGCGCGATCTGCGCCCGGTTCGTGCTCGAAAGCGCCGAAGGCCGTGTCGAATCAGGCGTCCTCGAATTCCACGACCTGCTGGTCCGCTGCCGCCATCTCGTGGCACAGCAGCCCGATGTGCGCGCAGCGCTTCATGAGCAGTATCCGCGAATCCTGCTCGACGAATTCCAAGACACCGATCCGATCCAACTCGAAATCGCGGTCCGGTTGAGTTCCAGCCCCGACGAGGCAAATCAGACCGGTGACTGGCGTGACCTGCGGCCGCTGCCAGGTCGCCTGTTCATCGTGGGTGATCCGAAGCAGTCGATCTACCGGTTCCGGCGAGCCGACATCGGCCAGTATCTCCGAGCTGCCGAGCAGGTCGGTGCCGACACCGAACGGCTCACCGCCAACTTCCGCTCCACATCGGCGGTCATCGACTTCACCAACGACGTGTTCGGGCGAATGATCACCGAGGAGCCCGACACCCAGCCGGCGTTCCAACAGCTCGACGCCCATCGACGCAGCGACCACCTCCACCACGGAACGGTCAGCATCTTGGGTGCCGAGCTCCACACCGACCTCGCTGACAAGACCTGGGCGGGCGACCACGGAAACGCCGACGAACTTCGCCGGCGAGAGGCTCATGACGTCGTCGGCGCGATCACCACAGCGTTGACCGACGGCTGGCAGGTCGTCGACGAAGACGACCACCAATTGCGACCATGCCGGCCCGGCGACATCTGTGTCCTCCTGCCCGCCCGCCTCTCGCTCAGTGCCCTCGAAGCCGAGTTACGTGCGGTCGACATGCCCTATCGAGCCGAAAACGCGTCGGTGGTCTACGCCGCCAGCGAAGTCCGCGATCTCATGATGGCGTTGCGCGCCGCCGACGATCCGACCGACGAACTCGCGATCATCTCCGCCCTGCGCAGCACCATGTACGGCTGCAGCGACGTCGAATTGCTGGAGTGGAGGAACGCATCGGGCTCATGGGGTCTCTGGGCGACGCCACCCGTCGGCTTGGAAGAACACCCCGTTGCCACGGCCCTGGCGCATCTCCGTTCGGTCAACGACCGTGGCCCGCAGCTCGGGGTTGCCGATCTGTTGGCCGCTGTCGCCGACGAACGCAGGATGTTCGACCTCGCACTGGACGGCGCAGACTCGCGCGACGTGTGGCGCCGACTGCGGTTCGTGATCGATCAAGCTCGAGCGTGGGCCGATGCTGGCGGACGCGGGCTGCGCCGGTACCTGGCGTGGACGCGACTTCAGGCCGCCGACGCACGCGTGTCCGAAACCGTGCTGCCCGAACGGGACCACGACGCCGTTCGCCTCATGACGGTGCACGCCTCGAAGGGGCTTGAGTTTCCGATCACGATCGTCAGCGGCATGACGACCAAACCATCGCGCCGCAAGAACACCGAAGTCGTGTGGTCACACGACTCGTGGATGCTCGCGGGCCGTGGTGACGACGGATCGTTCGCCGACGTCCAACCCATCGACGAGCTGATGAGCGACGCTGAGCGACGCCGACTGCTGTACGTGGCGTGTACTCGGGCGGTCGATCACCTCGTGGTGTCGGTGCACCGCCAGACCCCCGACGACAAACTCACCGATAAGTCGGCCGGTTCGATGACATCTGCCGAGTTGCTGTTCCATCACGGAGTTGCGGCCCAGGGATCGGGGGCAACGCAGCTCGCGTTCGAACCGAGTCGAATCGGTCAGGCTCCCGGTACATCAACGCTGGCGCCGCTCATCGACATCGACACGTGGCGAAGCGAGCTCGACGCAGCGGTCGGTGCGGCCTCGACGCGCAGCGCGATCGCTGCGACCCGTCTCGCCGACGAGGTACGGATGCTGCGCGATCGCGAGGTCACCGACGATCCGGGGCTTGACAAGCATCCCGTCAACATCGAACTCCCGCCGTGGCAACGCGGTCGCTACGGCACATCGATCGGGCGAGCGGTTCACGGGACCTTGCAGTTCTGCGACCTTGCGACCGGCAACGACATCGACGACCTCGCCCGCTCCCAATGTGCCGCCGAGTCGATTCTCGGGCTCGATCGAACGGTTGCAGCCCTCGCACGGTCGGCGATCGCTGCGCCGATCGTGCAGACCGTTGTCGACGGTGCCGAGCACTGGCGCGAGTTGTTCATCGCGGCGCCTGTCGGAAGCCGTGTGCTCGAGGGATACATCGACCTCCTCGTTCGAACGCCTGACGGTTTGGTCATTGTCGACTACAAGACCGATCAGTGGTCAGGCCCCGTACAAACGACCGAGCGGGTCGGTCGCTACCGAACGCAACTGGCTGCGTACGGCGCTGCCCTCGAAGCAACGCTCGATGAACCGGTTGTCGGCGGCGTGCTCGTGCGCTGCGTCGGTGGAGGCGCACCCGAACAGGTCGAAATCGAGCGTTGGGCCGAGGCCCTCGACGAGGTTCGTCGGCTCGTGAGCTGATTGCTGGGGTTGGCTCGGCGTCAGCTGATGCTGGGGTTGGCTCGGCGTCAGCTGATGCTGGCGTCGACCCGGCCTGAGGCGTCGGCCTCGTCCGACGCGTCGTCAGCGTCGCGCTCGGCACGAGCTCTGCCGAGAAGTTCGTCGGTCGTGATCTTTCCGTTGCCCCACTCGGAACGGTCGGCAGTGAGCTCGTTTGCGTGTTCGCGGACGCGGGCGGCACGGTGGTCACGGCTCGGTGATACCGCCGCTCGCCCCAAGGCCAGAATCCCGCGGAAGCCATAGTCGATGGCTCGACGCAGGAGCACCAGACCGACGAGCACTGCGCCGACGATCGCTGCAGGCACGCCGATCGTCGCGAGCAAGAGCGTGCGATCTTCGAGAAATGGGGTGAGCAATCCGGTCTCGACCGGAGTTCCGTCGAGGTTGATGGTCTGGACCGGGTCGTCGATCAGCGGACACACGGTCTCGGTGTCTTCCAGGCCGACGACCGCGTCACCACCGAAGAGCGGCGCTTCGGGCGACACCTTGGAAGCAAGCGCACCGATTTCGGGATCGACTGCGGCGGCGACCAGGTACTGCTCGTCGATCTCAAGGTACTGCGAGTCAGGTCCGAACCGGACGTCGATGATGCCCTTCACCGAGTAGGGGCTTGCCTTACCGGCGCGTACCTGGTCGATCTGGAACCGCACGGTCCCTTTCTCGATGAATCCGTCCTTGTCGAGGACGGTGCCCACGAAGGCGACGGTCGCCGGAGCGGGAGACGGGCACCCCGCTGGCACCTCGATCAGCGGACCTGATCCGATCTCGGGCGTCTCGGGGATCTCAGGCGGCGGAGCCGGCGCAGCGAACGACGTCGCGGGCATCACGGCAACGCCGAGCGCCACCAGCACCACGAGAAGCATTCTCTTCGCCACGCTCCCACGCTAATGAGGTTGCAGGTGGAGACAGCGGCACCCCGCGAAATCAGCGCCCGGTGAACTTGGGCGTGCGCTTCTGGATGAATGCGAGCACAGCCTCAGCAGTGTCGCCCGTGGAGAAGTTCACCGTCTGTGACAGCCCCTCATCGTCGAGCGCCTCTTCGAGGGTGACGTTCATCGAGTTGTTCAGCAGTCGCTTGGTCATCGCCAGCGCGATCGGCGGTCCAGCTGCGAGTCGACCTGCCCAATCGGCGACGAACGCATCGAGCTCGCTGCTCGGCACGACGCGGTTCACGAGGCCAATCGCCTCAGCCTCTTTTGCGTCGATGATCTCAGCGAGAAGCGCCAACTCCTTGGCCTTGTGCAGCCCCACGCGCCGCGGCAGGAGAAACGAGCCCCCGAAATCGATGCTGAGTCCACGGCGAGCGAAGATCTCGGAGAATCGGGCCGTTTCGTCGGTCACCACGAGATCGCACGACAACGCCATGTTCATGCCCGCCCCGACGGCAACGCCCTGCACCCGAGCGATCGTGGGCTTCGCGAGCCGGTTCAGCGTGAGACAGATGTCGGTGATGTTGCGCATCGCCATCAGCTGGTGCTTGGGCGGCTCATCGTCCACGGCGTCGTCTGCTCGGTCCCCCATCGCGCTGACATCGGCACCCGAGCAGAAGTCGCCGTTCGCGCCGGTCAGCACCAGGACACGATCGGTCGAGCTGGCGTCGATTTCACGGAACACCGCAAGCAATTCGTCCCACATGACCGAGTCAGCGGCGTTCTTCCGGTGTGGTCGATTCATCGTCACCGTCACGACGCCGTCGTCGCTTCGCTCGACGATGATCGTCTCTCGGGTGTCAGTGGCCATCGCGCCGACGATACTGACGCCGTGGGCTTCAACCCGTACCGAAAGTTCAAGGCCAAGCCGAGCGACTACCTGTTCGTGATTGCGGGAATCGTGGTGGCAGTCGCGCTCGTTGCGTGGGCGTTCTTCGGCTGACGACGCCGATCACCCGGCGCGATCAGAACGCTGATTCGATCAGTTGCACCGTCGTCCCGGTGATCGCCACAACGTCGAACCGCAGCCCGTCTCGTGGCACGTCGTGTGCATCGAGCCATTCGCGGGCGAGCTGACGGATCCGCCGCTGCTTGTCGGCGCCCACTGCAGCAGCTGCGGGGCCATAGCGATCGGTGCGCCGTGCCTTCACCTCACTGAAGACGAGGGTGCCGTCGCGTTCGACCACGAGGTCGAGCTCGCCAGTCGATGAGCGCCAGTTGCGGTCGAGCACGGCATAGCCGAGGCGTTCGTAGTGGCGTGCGGCGAGATCCTCGCCCCAGCGCCCACGGGCATTGTTGGACAGGTTCGATGACTTCTTGGCGCGCACAAATGCCTCCGTGACGGTGTTCGTCGACGGGCCGATGCGGCCGAGGGGGCGCCGAAGCGCCGGTGCTCAGAAGTCGCGCTTCTCGCGGATCTTGGCTGCCTTACCCTTGCGGTCGCGCAGGTAGTACAGCTTGGCGCGGCGCACATCGCCGCGCTTGACGACTTCGACCTTCTGAACGGTCGGAGCGTGCATCGGGAAGGTGCGCTCGACTCCGACGCCGTAGCTGAGCTTGCGGACCGTGTACGTCTCCTGCAGCCCGCCGCCCTGGCGAGCAATGACGTCGCCCTGGAAGATCTGGACGCGCTCTTTGCCACCTTCGACCACGCGCACGTGCACCTTGAGCTCGTCGCCCGCTTGGAATTCGGGGATGTCGTCGCGGAGCGAATCGTTGTCGATGAAATCGGTGGCTTGCATGGCGTGTACCTGCTGAAAATCTAATCGGAGGGTCCCGGTTGGGCCGCTCAATGATACGGGTCGCGAGGGAACTCTTCCAACAGAGCGGCGTCGAGATCGCTGAGTCCGCCGCGAGTCTCGATGAGATCAGGACGGTCGCTCAGCGTGCGATGCAGGCGCTGCGCCTGGCGATAGCGCTCGATCTTTGCGTGATCACCACTGCGCAGAATGTCCGGCACGGGCCATCCACGAAACTCCGCAGGCCGCGTGTACTGCGGTTCTTCGAGTAATCCGGCGGGGCCAAAGCTCTCGGTCACCGGGCTGTCGGCGTTACCCATCGCGCCGTCGAGGAGTCGCGCAACGGCTTCGATGACCAGGCAAGCGGCCACTTCGCCGCCGCTGAGCACCACATCGCCCACGCTGATCTCTTCGTCGACGAGGTGGTGGTGCACCCGCTGGTCGATGCCTTCGTACCGCCCGCACAGCAAGCTGAAGCCGTCGAGGGCGGCGAGTTCGTTCGCCACCGACTGGTCGAATCGTCGCCCGCCTGGTCCGAGAGCGATCAACGGCCGAGGCGGTTGCACGGCCTCGAC
>CALICC010000192.1 GCA_938049325.1 uncultured Ilumatobacter sp.
GGTGACTTCGAAATCGTCGGCCGCCACGGCCGTACCGCCGGGGTTCGGGTCGTCGACCGGCCGGGTCACGCTGGTTGACACCCAGGTCGATTCGGCAGGCAGCGCGTCGGTGACCGTCACACCCGTCTGGGGTGTGATGTCGATGTTGGCCACCGAGATGTCGTAGCTGTGGGTCTGGCCCGGCAGCAACGGCGAAGACTCGTTCGATGTCTTGGCGATGTACAGGTCCGGAATCTCAACGGGCACGATCGACGTTGCCTGTGACGACTCGGTCTGCGACGTGACGATCGCGGTGTTGCGTACGGTCGTCGTGAAGAGCGGGAACGGATCGGCGAGTTGCACGCGGTATGCGACGGCGATTGCTTCACCTGGCAGCAGCGTCGGCGACGTGACGCCACCTTCGTCGACCGGGAAGATGGTGGCCCCGGTGAAATCATCAGCGATCGACGCACCGTTGACTGTGGTCGTACCGGGCACGTAGGTCAACGTGTTCGGGAGATCGTCGAGCACCACGACGTTGGTCAGCTGCAAGGCCCCGGCATCAACGCCGGTGACCGTGTACTCGAGCGTGTCGCCGGGGTTGACCCGGCCGTCGGCGTTCACGTCGACGACCAGCTGGGCACTCTTGGAGACCACGAGGCTCGTCACCGGCAGGATGGCCGAACCCAGGTCGTAGGCGTTGGAGGTATCGGCGACGTCGGGGTCCTGTCCCCAAGCTGCCGACAGAAGCACACCGGTCGGCGAGAAGATGCGAGCACCGGTCATGTCGAAGTCGTTGTCGTCGACGATCTTGATGCTCTCGAATGGCAACACACCGACGATGACGTTGTCGACGACACCGTCTCCGTCGTAGTCGACGTGAATATCGGTCGCCGCGAGCGGGGCGAGCCACACCGGGCTGCCGTGCTGATCGAGTGTCGGGTTTCCGGCACCCCAACCGACAACGATGCCCGAGGTGAGAGAGCTTGCGGGCACGAGTGTGTAACCCCAGTCATAGGCAGTCGTGTTGCCCGCCAAGGCCACCGTGGCCGAAACGGCACTGAAGTTGTTTCCGGGTGAGGTGAACTGTGCGCCCGATCCGTCAGGGAGCGTGAACGGCACCGTTCCGCCGGCAACGATCGTGAGCGTCGTGTCGTTCGCTGTGCCGACCGCATCGACGGCAACGTCGATCGTCGCATCGGTGGGGTTGTGCACGAAGATCGTCACGGGGTTACCGGCGTTCGTTGTTTGCGCCGCCGCGACGTACTCGTCGTCGAGCACCTCGTCAGGGAACACTTCATACCAACGGCCCGACACGAGCGAATCGACGTCACCCGTCAGTAGGTGAACCTGGGACGGCTTGGACGTCTCGATCTTGCCGCCTGCGTTCATGCCGCCGTCGACGTACACGATTTCGCCCTGGTTGAGCACATGGGAGTCGGTGAAGACCGTGTCGCCGTCGAAGTCGAACAAGTCGTATGAGCCGTCGCCGTCGCTGTCGATCTTGACGACCGTGCCGTCGGCGCTCGCCTGAATCGACGCAGCGGTGTATTGGAACGCTTCATTCGAGAAGATGTTCTCGCCCACCGGGATCGCGAACTGGGTGCCGTACTTCGAGAGATCGGATGCTGCGACGGCACCTGCATGCACCGTCCCGAGTGCGGTGTCCCACCCTGCCCGAGTGAGGACGATGCCTCGGGTCGCAGCGACCTTGTCACGCGCGTCGAAGAACTGATTGGCGGTATCGCGCGGAATGGGCACGTCGTTCTGCAAGGTCACCACGTCGCCACCGTTGAGTACGTCGCCGGCATCGGTTGTCACACCTGGCGCCGCACCGTTCGACAGCAGACCGTCGCCCCACACTTCGGTGGTCGATCCGGCAGGCGGGTTCGCGATGTCGGACTCGTAGCCGTCTTCCCAGTGGTCCCAGTAGATGATGGTGTTGTCGGCAGCTGCGGTGACCGTGATCTGATTGGTGATCGAGTTGCTCGGTGCGAATGAGGTGCTCGTCAGGATCTGGAAGAGACCCGTCGAGATGTCTTGTTCCGCGAGCGGGACGAACATCGTGAAGACGGGCGGCGGCCCGGCCGACACCGTGTTCGACGAAGTGAGCAGAACCACCGGAAGCATCGCAAGCGCGACGACAGCCGCCACGGAGATTCGCCCGAAGCGCCGAAGACTCGCGAAGAAATGCAGGGTGTTCACATATGGGTCATCGGGTTTGTCAAGAAGATCTTGAGACTTCTGAGGCAGTTCTGACCAATTCTTTTCACGTCGTGTGCCAATTGACACCGGCGTCGATGGGCCCGTTTCGTGAAGTTGACAGCAACTACGATCTTGACGATGACCACGAGTTTGCGAGCACGTAACAAGCAAGCCGCGATGGACGAGGTTCGAACCGTTGCGTTCGGCCTCATGAGCGAGCACGGCTTCGACGCCGTCACCGTCGAACACATCGCTGGCCAGGCATCGGTTTCGCCCTCAACGGTGTACCGCTACTTCGGGACCAAAGAAGCGCTGGTGCTCTCTGCAGACCGACCAGCGCAAACGGTGACCCGGGTCGGCAACGACTCGTCCAACAGAACGTCACTCGAGGCCATCCAGCGCGCAGCAACACGCGTCTGGGGCTCCGATGACGCCGCCATGGTCGAGTTGGGACTCGTGCTCGCAAATCCAACGCTCACGACGGCGTGGGAGCGTCAGATGCTCGACCACCGCCAGCCTGTCGCCGACGCTCTGGCCGCTCGGCGTGGCGCCAAGTCAGCCGGAACCAAAGACGAGGCGTGCGCAGCGGCAGGCCTTGCGCTGGTGATGACACTGCTTCCCAGATGGCACGCACAAGGCGGCGGCAAGAAGACGCTCGACAAGCTCCTCACCAAGGGTTTCTCCAGCATCTGACAGTGACTACCACCGCCTCTACCCCCTGAAAGTCACTCGCACAACGTGCATTCACGCCAGGCGTGAACCCACGGCAAGTCCGTTTCACGCCAGGCGTGAACCCACGGCAAGTCCGTTTCACGCCAGGCGTGAATCCACGAGCGCGCGTTTCACGCCTGGCGTGAAACGGATTCAGAGGAAGAGCTTGTAGGCGGGGTTGTTGGTTTCGTCCCAGCTTCGGTATCCGAGTTCGTCGAGGAAGACGGCGTAGTCGTCGAGGTCGACAACAGGCACCTGCATCCCCACCAGCACCCTGCCGCTGTCCGATCCGTGATTGCGATAGTGGAACAGCGAGATGTTCCAGTCGGGCTGCATCGACTGCAAGAACTTCATCAGAGCGCCCGGGCGCTCGGGGAACTCGAATCGTCGCAACACCTCGTTCGAGGCGAGCAACGACTTACCCCCCACGAGATGTCGGAGGTGTCCCTTGGCGAGCTCATCATCGGTGAGGTCGAGCGTTGCAAAGCCGGCCGCACGAAACGAATCGGCGAGCTCGTTGGCCTCCCCTCGCGTCGCGATACCGACCCCCACGAACACGTGCGCGTCGGACTCGTCGCTGATCCGATAGTTGAACTCGGTCACGTTGCGATCGCCGACCAGCTCACAGAAGCGACGGAAGCTGCCCGGCCGTTCTGGGATCGTCACCCCGAACACCGCTTCGCGTCGCTCACCGAGTTCGGCGCGTTCGGACACGAAGCGCAAGCGGTCGAAGTTCATGTT
>CALICC010000193.1 GCA_938049325.1 uncultured Ilumatobacter sp.
GCGTTCTACCACGACGCGATCTACGAACCGGAGTCGCCGGCCAACGAACGAGCCAGCGCACGGCTGGCCCGAAAGGATCTGCAAGCCCTCGGTTGGGAGCCCGAACGCATCGACCACGTCGTGGCGATGATTGAAGGGACCAAGACGCACCTCGATCCGCCCGACGCCGACGGCGCCACACTGTTCGACGCTGATCTCGCCATCTTGGGGGCCGACCCCCACGTGTACGACGGCTACGTCGAGGCTGTCCGCGCCGAGTACCGCCACATCAGCGACACGGATTGGGACCTCGGCAGAGCCGCAGTGCTCCAGGCGTTCCTCGATCGACCCAACATCTTCGCCACGGCGGGCGGACGGCAACGTTGGGAAAGGTCAGCTCGTACGAATATCGAGCGCGAAATGACGCTCAGTCGGCGCGGCGACGAGGGCGCTTGACCGGGATCGGAATCAACGCCGGTTCCGGGTCGCGCTGCCCCGCAACAACGCCAGCGGCCACGACTGCGGCTCCCACTGCGACGATGATCGTGATCAACACGCCTTCGACCGTATCGCGTCCCGACGTGCGTTGGGGTCCTGAAAGCCCAGTTTCCAAGATCTTGAGCAAGCCGGACGCCCACCGCACGGCCGACTCGGTCGCCTGCATGGCACAATGTGATCATGACTGATCTCGAAACGATGCCGGTGATCGACGTCGACACCGATGTCGATCAAGAGACCGAAACCGGCGAGCCCACCAACGCCCACATCGTCAAGGCCAAGCCTGGCGAGAACGGAACCGCCATCGTGCTCGAGGCCCGGGTCATGGGCACCCCGATCGAGGCCCTGTGCGGATTCGTGTGGGTCCCGTCGAAGGATCCGAAGCAGCTGCCCGTGTGCCAAAAGTGCAAGGACATCTACGCGATGTACAAGGACTTCAGCGACAACGTCAACCGCGACACCCCCGCCGACTGAGGCCCGCTCTGCGTCATGACCGGACTTCGGATACGACAGGCGGTTCGCGCCGTGCTGACCACGCCCGATCACTCGGTGTTGCTCGTTCGATTCGAGTTCCCCTCCGCGACCGTGTGGGCGTTGCCGGGCGGCGGACTCGACCCGGGTGAGGATCACGAAACAGCTCTCCACCGCGAACTGACCGAAGAGGTCGGCATCAGCGACGCCGACCTCGGTCCGCACATTTGGACTCGCGAGCAGATCATCGAGTTCATCGACGGCGAGTGGGACGGCCAACGCGACCAGTACCACCACATCGAGGTCCCGAGTCGCTTCGAGCCTGCCCCAGCGCTCACGTGGGAACAGCTCCGGGCCGAGCGGCTCCACGAACTGCGTTGGTGGACGATCGACGAGATCGACGAAGCGACCCGCTCCGGCACGCGGTTCGCCCCCGGACGCCTCGGCAGGCTGATGCGCTCACTCGCCGACGATGGCGTGCCGGGCGCGCCCGTCGATACCGGCGTCTGACGCGACACCACGTCAGACAAGCGCGACGTCAGCTCGGGGCGACGTGGTGACTCGTGCGCACGATCGCCGACTGCTGCGCAATGCCCAGGAGCCGACCGTCCTCGCTCCACAGGCGCGCTGTCGAGTGACCGACCGAGCGATGAAATCCATCGGCAGTCAGGTCGAGCAAGACCCATTCGCTCGGCCGCTCATCGACGACCCGCACCGTGTTGTCCAGGCTCGTCCCGCCTGGGCTCACCCCAAGGGCGGCGCAGATCCCGACCGGGCCGATGTCGGCAACGAACCCTTGCGTGGCTGCGCTCCCGATCTGTTGGTCGTGCAAGCGCGTCCACAGCGCGAGGCCACCTGTTTGTGGTTCGCCGATCGCATCGTGGGCGAACGTGCCCGCTGCCACCGTGCGGTCGATGTTGTCGAAGAACGAGTCCGACGCGCCCGTTGCGAAGATCTCGGCGAACGGCGGACAATCGCCGGGCGGCGGCACGGACGGCATCGGCCCGAACGCTCGCTCGTCGCCGGCCTCGCGAGTGTTGTGCGCACACAGCGACATGAGCACGACCTCACCGCCGACACTCCCTCTGACCTGAGTTTGCGTGGTCGAGCGTCCCGACGCCGAGACGCTCACGTCGAAGCGCACGACGTCTCCGGGCTTGGGCGAACCGACGTATTGGGTGGTGACCCATTGCAGAGGTCTGCCGGTGACTCGTTCCGACGCTTCGACACTGGCGGCGATGCCCGAGCCGCCATACAGAAAGCCGAATGGCGTGCACAAGGTCGGGCGAGCGACGAGCTCAAACGATCGGTCGTCGGCCTCGTCACTCGATTCGCTCAGTTGGAGGAGGTTGAACCTGGGGAGCAACTCTGCGGCGTGGTCGGTCACGAGACGAGCGTGTCAGCTTCGGTGGCGCTCAGAAAATCGGAGCAGATGTGGCAGGCTCGGCATCGTGAAGATCACCGACGTCACCACCTTCGTCATCAAGAATCCACCACCGAGCTTCGGCGGGCAGTACTTCATCGTGGTCAAGCTCACGACCGACAGCGGTGTGGTGGGGTACGGCGAGATCTACGCCGCGACCTTCGGGCCGCACACGATCGCAGCGATGGTCGACGACGTCGCAGCGCGATGGGTGATCGATCACGATCCGAACCGCATCGAACTGATGTGGCGCCGCATCTACTCGAGTGGCTATTCGCTGCGCCCCGACCCGACACTCGTCGGCATCATGAGCGGGTTGGAGATGGCGTGCTGGGACATCGTGGGCAAGGACGCCGGCAAGCCCGTCTACGACCTACTCGGCGGCCGGGTCCACGAGAAGCTCCGCACCTACACCTACCTGTACCCAAGCGCCGGGTATCGCGAGGTGTACACCAACCCCGACCACGCAGCAGCGCGCGCCGTGAACGAGGTCGAGCGCGGTTTCACCGCGTTGAAGTTCGACCCGGCGGGCCCGTACACGGCGTTCGACGGGCACATGCCCAGCCAGGACGACATCGTCGCATCGGCGCAGATGATGGCGTCATTGCGCGGCGCCATCGGCCCCCAAGCCGACCTCTTGTTCGGCACACACGGTCAGTTCACCGCCGCGGGAGCCATTCGACTCGCTCGCGAGCTCGAACCGTTCGATCCGCTGTGGTTCGAGGAGCCGTGCGCACCCGACCTTCCCCACGAGATGGCCAGAGTCGCACAGCAAACATCGATTCCTGTGGCGACGGGTGAACGACTGACCACGATTTCGGAGTTCGCCGCACTCGGACGTCACCAGGCGGCTTCGATCTGGCAGCCGAATCTCGGCCGGTGCGGCGGCATTCTGGCCGGTAAGAAAATCGCGGCGATCGCCGAAGCCAACGGGTGCCAGGTTGCGCCGCATCTCTACTCAGGCCCGATTCTCGGCGCCGCGAACGTGCAGCTCGCGGCAACGCTGCCCAACCTCTTGATCATCGAGGGGATCCGGGAGTGGGGCGGCTTCCACGCCGAACTCTTGAACACGCCGATCGTGTGGGAGGAGGGCTACGTCATCCCGTCGACCGAGCCGGGGCTCGGCGTCGAGCTCAACGAAGAAGTGGCGCTCGCCAACCCATGGCCCGACGAACCCGGTGGCGCTCTCCACCTCTCGATGCACCCCGATCCGATTCGCTGACGATCCGCCGCGACCCGTCATCACGATCCGCCGCTGGCAATCGGCCACTCTGAGCGCAACGTCACGGCGTACCCTCGCAGGCGATGACATACCAAGAACCCGAGTTCCTGCCCTGGGATGGGCGACGGGTCCCGATCACCTTCGTTGGCGGATATCTCGGCGCCGGCAAAACCACCGCGATCAACGAAGTGCTTGCCGAGGCCGACCGGCCGATCGCCGTCATCGTGAACGACGTCGGTGCGATCAACATCGATGCCAAGCTCATCAAGAAGCGCAACGGCGACACGCTGGAGCTCACCGACGGGTGCGTCTGCTGCACGTCGATCGACGGGTTCGGCGCGGCATTCGATCAGATCCGGGCTCGCAGCGAACCACCGGCACACGTGATCGTCGAACTCAGTGGCGTGGCCGAACCGGCCAACATCGTGCCGTGGGGGTCGTCGGCCGGTTTCCTGCTCGATGGTGTGGTCGTCGTCGCGGCGGTCGACCAGGTGGTCGACGACGAGATGCCGGAGTGGATCCGAGCCCATCTCGATCGACAACTGACCGCAGCCGACCTCATCGTGCTGACCAAGACCGACATCTCGTACCCAGCGGTGATCGAGATCGCACGGAATCGGCTCGCGTCGCTGGCACCCGGCGTCCCGATGATCGATGGCGGGTTCGGTCAACGCGAGCCCGGTTCTCTCGGTCGCTTCCTGTCGCTCGGTGGTCACCAGGCAGGCGACGCCACTCGCGTCCCCGGGCCCACACTGTTCGACTTCCACCAGACCGACACCATTCCGATCGACGGTCCACTCGACCGAGCAGGCATCGACGCCGTTCTCGATGCACTGCCGCGCCACATCGGTGGACACATCGCCCGAGCCAAAGGGGTGGTCGACACTCCTGATGGCCAAGTGCTCATCCAAGTCGTCGGGCAACGTCGCGAGATCACCTCGCTTCTTCCCTCCGAGCTGCAA
The DNA here is from genome assembly GCA_938049325.1 of uncultured Ilumatobacter sp. Lineage (GTDB taxonomy): Bacteria > Actinomycetota > Acidimicrobiia > Acidimicrobiales > Ilumatobacteraceae > Ilumatobacter_A. The sequence continues at coordinate 4,556 of CALICC010000193.1, forward strand.
GAACCGACCGACCTCGTCGTCATCAGCATCCCGTCCACTGGGTAGCGCGGGTGCCGGAACCAAAAGGACCCAGAGACCCAGCGACTGGGTAGCGCGGGTGCCGGAACCAAAAGGACTCAGTCAGCGGAAGTCGCGGCTGGCGGTCTTGCCGGGGAGCGGGAGCGGAGCAAGGTGCTCGGCCACGATGTTGATCACACCTTCGGCCCGTTCGAGGCGACCGCGGATCAGCATGGCCGGCGCTCCTCGGGCCACCTTGCGAAAGCGCACCCAGCATCCTTTCGACACCACCACGTTGATCAAGCCGAACTCATCTTCGAGGTTGAGGAACGTGGTTCCCTGCG